>CAZVRS010000018.1:0-13256 GCA_964630115.1 uncultured Candidatus Bathyarchaeia archaeon
ATCGTATAGCGATGCCTCTAGCTCGGACAGTATTTCATCGCACATCCTTTGGACCTCCTTGTCCCGGCATTTCTCCCTCAGGGTCCTGACGAAATCGTATCGGGCCTTCGAGAGCTCTATCTCGCACTTGGGGCCGTAGAAGGGCCTGCCCTCCAAATACCTCTTCATCTGCAGGGCCTTCTGGTATATGAGGCTGGCCGCCAGGACCGGGTTCTTAAGGGCCTCCATGTTCATCCAGATGGAGCCTTCTTCAACACGGAGCTGGCAGAAGCCCTCCACCTCCACTATGGACCTTATGTAGGCCTTCACCAGGTCCTCGAAGCCAGCTTCCCTGACCAGCCTTAGGGCCTCTTGCACGGCCCTTATGAATTCCCCGGAGCCCCTTATGGCCAGCTCGTGCCGGTGGCCCGCCCTTATGAGCTCGAGGGCCTTCCTTATCTGCTCCTCCGTCTCAAGCCTCTCCGGGAAGCCCTCCGACAAGGCCCTATGGGCTCAGCTCCTGGGGTATATTAGTGGTCCCCGAGGGGCCTTCAGAGCTTCGGGCTTGGTATTCCGACTGGCCTTCCGCACTCATCACGCCAGGAGCGGCCCAGCTCGGCCCTGACGGCTGGGTGGGACAACATGCCTAGGTCGAAAACGGGCCCGTCCCTGCAGACCCTGTAGGGCCCTATGGCGCAGTGCCCGCAGAGGCCCATCCCGCACTTCACGAGCCTCTCCAGGCTCAGCTGGACGTGCCTTAGGCCGGCCTCGAGGGCCATGTCGAGCAGCTTGACCAACATCAGCTCCCTCCCGCATGCGTATAGGGCGTCGTAGCGGCCCGTGGCCAGCAGCTCCCGGGCCAAGTCCGTCGCAAGGCCCTTGTAACCAGCCGATCCGTCTTCGGTCGCTACCTCAACGCCGTCCGGGCCCAGGGCTTTGAGGGCCCTTTCGAGGAACAATAGCTCGCCCTTGGTCCTTGCGGCCAAGATCAGTTTTGGCCTGAGGCCCGAGGAGGCCATTAGCTCCGCCAAGGGCATTATTGGGGCAGCGCCCGTCCCAGCCCCTACCAGGAGCGGCCTAGAGCCCTCCAGCCTGAAGCCTCGCCCGAAGGGCCCCCTCAGGCCCAGCCTGGAGCCAGGCTCGAGCTCGACCAGGGCCTTAGTGGTCTCCCCGACGGCTTTGACCGTTATGCTGGCCGTCCCATCGGGCCTTATGGTGGAGAGGCTCATGGGGACTTCCTCCAGCCCGGGCACGTAGACCATGACGAACTGGCCCGGGACCGCAGATGCACAGGCCCGGTCCCTGAAGTATATGGTGGCCGTGCTGGGGGCTTCCTCGACCACATCGAGGACCCGGATGACCCTCATGGCCCCGTGCTTCGCCATGCCAGCCTATTAGGCCCGGGGAGGGCTTATCGCTTGTGGTGGATGGCGTGCCCGACCTGTCCGTGGAGCTGGCTGGCCTGAGGCTAAGAAACCCGGTCATGCTGGCCGCAGGCATCCTGGGCCTATCGGCCGAGACGCTCAAGAGGGCCTACGAGGCCGGGGCAGGAGCCGTCGTGACGAAGTCCATAGGGCCCGAGCCGAGACTGGGCTTCAAGACGCCCATACTGGTCGAGCTGGATTGCGGCCTCCTGAACGCCGTCGGCCTGTCCAACCCGGGCGCTGGCTACTTCAGGCGGGAGCTCGAGGCCCTCAGGGAAGCTGGGGTGCCCGTCATAGCGAGCGTCTTCGGCTTCAAGCCCGAGGAATACGCCTCGGTGGCGAGCGAGCTGGCCGAGGCAGGCGCCTTGGCCGTGGAGCTGAACTGCAGCTGCCCGCACGTGTCGGGCGTCCGGGAGGTAGGCTCTAAGCCCGAGCTGGTGGAGGCCGTCGTCAGGGCCGTGAAGGACCGGGTTGACGTGCCCGTCTTCGTGAAGCTGAGCCCCAACGTATCCGATATAACCGAGATCGGCCTGGCTGCCGAGAGGGCTGGCGCAGATGGCGTCGTGGCCGTGAACACCGTTAGGGCCTTGGCCATAGACATAGAGCTGAGGAGGCCCGTCCTGTCGGCTGGTTTCGGCGGCCTATCTGGCCCGGCCATAAGGCCCATAGCCGTCAGGGCCGTCTGCGAGCTCTACGGGGCCCTTGACGTGCCCGTGGTGGGCTGCGGTGGCATAACGAGCTGGCGTGATGCCGTGGAGTTCATACTGGCGGGTGCCTCGGCTGTCCAGGTGGGCTCGGCCATTTACTACAGGGGCCTCGGGGTCTTCCGCTCCATAACGTCGGGCCTCAGGGCCTACATGGAGGAGCACGGCTTCTCCCGTGTGGCGGACATGGTGGGGGAGGCCGTCAAGGACCTGGTGGGGCGTGGCCGGCCGGGCAAGGATTATATATGAGCTTAGCCCCTGCCGTGAAGAGGGTCGATGATGACCGGGCGAGCGGCTGAGATAGTGATATGCCCATTCGGCATACTCGCCTTTGAAGAAGGAGGCGAGATGGTAAGGCACGTGAAGTTCCCGAAGGACGTGAAGGCAACGGCCAAGAAGCTCGTCTCCTTAATGGACGGGAGGCCCGTCAAAGAGCTGAAGGGATTGATAAAGGCCCTGAGGGGGCAGGGCTACGATACCTTCCTGTTTGAGAACCCCGACCTGGCCAGGAGCGTTGAAGAAGAGCTCGGCGTTGAGACGACCGTCAGGACGCCGCTGAGGGCCGCCGAGCTCGTCAGGTCCGATATGGCAGGCTTCGCCGAGAAGATAAGCTTCTCGGAGCCGGGGGAGAACATAGATGCCTGGATACATGACGTAAGCATGGAGATGACGAGGTCCCTCGTCAGGCGCTCGCTCGAGAAACGTGACCTCGTGGTGGCACAGGCCATAAACATGATAGACGACATAGACAGGATATTGAACCTCATGGCGAGCAGGATAAGGGAGTGGTATAACATACACTTCCCGGAGCTCAACAGGCTCGTAGAAGACCACGAGCGCTTCATAAGGCTCGTGAGGGAGCTCGGGCACAGAGACAACTTCACGGTCGAGAAGCTGAGGAAGCTGGGCCTCCCGAGGGAGAAGGCCGAGGAGATAGCAGAAGCAGCTTCGAAATCCGTTGGGGCAGAGCTGAGCGAGGAGGACCTCAGTAAGATTAGGGAGGCCTGTTCCAGGGCCCTGGAGATGTATGCCCTAAGGAGGACCCTGGAGCGCTACATAGATGCCGTCATGGAGGAGATAGCACCCAACCTGAAGGCCGTGGCTGGCCCGCTCCTGGGCGCACGCCTCATCTCCCTAGCGGGAGGGCTGGAGAAGCTGGCCAAGCTGCCGTCGAGCACCGTCCAGGTCCTTGGTGCCGAGAAGGCCCTCTTCAGGGCCCTTAGGACCGGGGCCAAGCCGCCCAAGCACGGCGTCATCTTCCAGCACTACTACATAAAGGGCTCCAAGAAGTGGCAGAGGGGCAAGATAGCCAGGGCCCTAGCGGGCAAGATATCCATAGCGGCCCGGATAGATGCCTTCAGCGGGCGCTATATAGGGGACCAGCTCAAGGCCGACCTGGACGCCAGGGTCAAGGAAATAAGGGAGAAATACCCCAAGCCACCCAAGAAGCCCGTGAGGACCAAGAGGCCCAGGAGGGCGAGGAGAGGTGCCGGTAGAAGTTGAGGAACACGAGAAGTTCCCAGCCGTCTACTGGCTGGTCTTCGAGGACGGGACGAAGAAGCTGGCCACCAAGAACCTGGCGCCGGGCAGGACGGTCTACGGGGAGAAGCTCGTGAGGATCGGGGATGCCGAGTATAGGCTCTGGGATGCCTACAGGAGCAAGCTGGCTGCCTCCATCCTGAAGGAGATAGGCGTCATGCCCATAAGGCCCGGCCACAAGGTCCTATACCTCGGTGCTGCCTCCGGGACGACTGCATCCCACGTGTCCGACATAGTGGGGCCGGAGGGCCACGTGTTCTGCGTTGAGTTCGCACCCAGGGTGATCCAGGACCTCGTGAACAACGTATGCGCCTACAGGCCGAACATGTCGCCCATCTTGGCCGATGCCAGGATGCCGAAGCTATACGCCCACTTGGTCAGCGAGGTAGACGTGATATACTGCGACATCGCCCAGCCCGAGCAGGCCAAGGTTCTGGCCGACAACGCCGATTTCTTCCTCAAGGACGGGGGTGAGATAATGCTCGCCATAAAGGCCAGGAGCATAGACGTGACGAAGAGGCCTTCCGAGCTCTACAGGAGGGAGATGGAGGTCCTGAAGTCACGTGGCTTCGAAATAGAAGACAAGGTCCATCTGGAGCCTTTCGATAAGGACCACGCCATGGTTGTGGCCAGGTTTAGGAGGAAGTAATGGGCCCCGGACGAAAGATTTATCTTACGCATTTCCGGAACTATACTCAGGAGCCGAGGTGCAACGATGAGGCCGAGGGGCCTGGTGGAAGAAGCTGATAAAATGCTGAGGGCCCACGGCTTCAGGTCCGTGGTAAACGATGCATCGCCGGATTCTTGCTTCGACATCGTTGCGAAGAGCTGCGATACGTCCGTGATCATAAAGGTCGTGGACGAGCTATCCGATGTCCCGAGGAACCACATAAGCGAGCTCCACGCCATCTCCAGCTGGATAGCTGCGACGCCCCTGATCTTGGCCGAGAAGGTGGAAGGACAGGAGCTCGATGACGATGCTGTCTACTACAAGAACGGCATTTACGCCGTATCGCTCGGCGCCCTAGAGAGGACCTTAGAGGGCGATCCACCGCTCGTTGAGGTCTTCCCTGCCGGCTGCTTCGTCTACATAGACGGGGAGCTGGTGAGGAAGAGGCGTGAGGAACTGGGCCTCTCGGTCGGCGAGTTGGCCAGGCTCGTCGGGGTCTCCAGGATGACCATTTACTCCTACGAGAAGGGGAGGAAGAGGACGACGCCCAGCATAGCCTACAGGCTGGCCTACGTGCTGGGCGCCCCGATAGTGATACCCATGAACCCGCTCGCACCGAGGGGGGAAAGCCAATACCAGGCCCAGGAGCCCGTGAGCCTCGTCAGGGACCTGCCGAGGAAGGGCCTCCTGAGGCTGGTGGCCAGGGTCCTGAGGAAGCTGAAGCTCATGATAATGGCCTTCTTCAACGCACCCTTCGAGATAATGGCGAGGCACGAGGACCTGAAGCTCGTCATGAACGTGGTGTGCAATTGCGATTACGATGGGGCCAAGATAAAGACCACGAAGGCCTTCACGGAGGTCATGGAGCTCAACCACCTCGTCGTGAGGCCGGAGGGCTATGAGTGCCCTGAGGACGTGCCCTCGATAGGCGTGGAAGAGCTGAAGAACATGAGGAAGCCGGAGGAGCTGGCCAAGCTCTTCACCTGAGGCCCCACTATTTTTGGCACCACTCGTCCAGCCTGGCCGTCCCGGCCTCTGCTGCTATCTCCCTGGCCGTCTTCCATGATTTGCGCACGAAGTCAGGGTAAGACCTGTGCCTGGCATACCAATCCCTTAGGAACCTGAGGGTCCTCGGGTCCCCCGGGTATCCAGAGCCGAAGTCAACGCCGACTTCTTCCTTGAGGCGCCTTAGGGCCCTATCCCGCTCCACCTTGGCTATTATGGAGGCTGCTGCCACGACCGGATACCTGGCGTCCGCCTCGTGCTCGGCCACTATCTCCACGGGCCTCCCGGACCTCATGTAGGACCTTATGGTGGACGCAAACCTCAGGGCCAAGATGTCGCTCGAGTCCACGTAAGCCAGGTCGGGCCCTAGCTCATCTATTATGCAGGCCATGATCTTGGCCTCTAGCTTGTTCAGGCCGCAGGTGGCCACGGCCAAATCTATCTCGCAGGGCTGGACCAAGATGACCTTGCAGGCCAGGGCCAGCCCCCTTATCCTGACCGCCAGCTCCTCCCTCCTTGACGGGCTCAGGGCCTTTGAGTCCCTGACGCCTATCTCGGCCAGCTCGGCCAGGCCATCCCGGTCAAACAAGACGCCCGCTATGGCCATGGGGCCTATGACGCAGCCACGCCCGGCCTCGTCGAGGCCCGCCACGAGCACCTCAGGGCCCCTCCCGTTTCCCTAGGACCTCCCTCAGCTTGGCCAGGACGAGCTCGTGGAGGCTGTCCCTGTTCCGCAGGCTGACCGTTATGACCTCGGCCAGGCCCCCGTGCCTTATCTCGTCCAGCAGGGGCCCCCGGGCCCTCATGTGTATGGTCCCTAAGACCGGCTTACCGCTCCTCAGGGCCTTCCTTACGGCATCGACGAACCTGCCCGAGAAGAGCTCCATGGGCCCTACCTCATCTATGACCACCACGTCCGCATCCTCAACGGCCTTCTCTATCGCCCTCACGCCCACTTCCTCCAGGTCCCTGAGGTTCACACGGTATTTGCCCAATCGGGGCCCTTCCGGCTGCCTGACGTGGGCCAGCCAGCCCTTCTGGCCGGTGGCCAGGTCAATTACCTCAAAGCCAACCCTCACGCCTCGCTCACGGACCTCCCGGCTCACCATGCCGCCTACCTTCAGGCCCTCACGCCTCAGGGCCTCCACGACCTTCATGAGGACCGTGGTCTTCCCTATGCCAGGCCGGCCCGTGAGGAAGACGGCCCGTGCTGAGCCCATCTCATTTAAGGCTGGCCCCCCGGCCTGATAAGCTGAGGCCCATGCCGACCGACGAGCTCGGCTTCGAGGTCAGGAAGGTCCGGGAGGGGCTGGCCGAGGTGCTCGTCCCGGCCGAGGAAGTGAGGGCGCCAAAGAAGGCGACCGTGTTCTACAACCCCGTCATGGCGCTGAACAGGGACGTGGCCGTCCTGGTCCTCAGGGCCTTCTCCGAAAGAGCCGGCAGGCCGATCAGGGCCTGCGAGCCCCTCTGTGGCTGCGGGATAAGGGGCATCAGGTTCGCACTCGAGGTCCCGGGCGTCGGCGAGGTCATAATGGGCGATTTGAACCCCAACGCCGTCCGGCTGAGCGAGGAGAACATAAGGCTCAACGGCGTTCAGGAGAAGGTGAGCGTCCGGCTCTCCGACGCCAACGTCCTCCTCACGTCCTTCAGTGCCCCAGGCCAGAGGTTCGAATACATAGACCTGGACCCCTTCGGCTCGCCAGCGCCCTTCATGGACTCGGCCGTCAGGGCCCTCAAGTCAAAGGGGCTGCTGGCCCTAACGGCCACGGACATGGCCCCCCTGTGCGGTGTCCACGTGAACGCCTGCCTGAGGAAATACGGTGCCGTCCCCATCAGGACCGGTTACTCCAAGGAGCTGGCGGTCCGCATACTGCTGGGCGCCCTGGCCCGGGTGGCCTCGGCCCACGACATGGGCATAAGGCCCCTGCTCTGCCACGCCACCGACCACTACGCCAGGGCCTACTGCCTGCTGGAGAAGGGGCAGGGCAAGGCCAACGAGAGCATCTCCAACCTGGGCTACATAGCTCACTGCCCTTCCTGCCACGAGAGGGAGGTCATCAGGGGCCTTGGGAAGCCGATAGCTGCCGAATGCCCCTACTGCGGTTCCAGGAGGCTCGTATCTGGACCCTTGTGGACGGGCCAGATATTCGACCGGGATTTCTGCCTCAGCGTGGCCAGCCAGCTGGCCGAGGCGCCGTGGGTGAGCCGCAGGGCCAGGAGGCTCCTGGAGCTCATAACCGGGGAGGCCGAGGGGCCCCCGGCCTACTATGCGGTCCAGAAGCTCTGCGATGCCTTCGACCTGAGGACGCCCCCAGTAGAAGGGCTCGTCAGGGCCCTTAGGGAGCGTGGCTGGTGGGCCTCGAGGACGCACTTCGACCCGCAGGGCGTCAGGACGGATGCGCCAGCCCGGGAGGTCCTTGAGACCATCAGGGAGCTGGCCTAGGGGCCGAGCTTGTATCCTATCTTGCGCAAGAACTCCTTGCGCTCCTTCACGTCCTCTGGGCCCTCGACGCCCTTGGTCCTGAAGCCGTCTATGACGCCCAACAGGGCCCTGTTGCCGTCATCGTCTTCGAAGACCACGGCCCTGACGGGGTTGGCCGTCGCACACAATATCGTGCAGACCTCTGGGACGGCCTTAAGGGCGTTGAGCACGTTTATCGGGTAGGCATCCCTTATGAGTATGACGAATACGTGGCCGGCAGCTATCTTTAGGGCGTTCTCCGTGGCGGCCTTTAGGAGCTCCTCGTCGTTGCCCTCCCTCCTGACCAGGCAGGGGCCGCTGGCCTCGCAGAAGGCTATGCCGAACTTTATGCCGGGGACGGAGTTCTTCAGGGCCTCGTAGAGGTCCTCGACGGTCTTTATGAAATGCGATATGCCTATTATTATATTGCTGCCCTCCGGAAGCTCGAGCGGTATGGATTCTATCTTCACGGCCGCCACCGGTGAGCTGGCCTCCTCCGGACCTTATTTGCCTTCTGCCTCCCGGCCTCAGGAAGCCGATAGGAGCTCTTCAACGGCCTCTCTGAACCTCTCCACGCCCTCCCTTATCAGCTCTGGCTTGACCACGTAGGAGAAGCGCAGGTGTCCTTCGCCAGCCTTCAGCGGGAAGCCGGGGACGCCCGGCAGCATGACCACGCCCTTCGACTTCAGGACCCTGATGGCCAGTTCTTCCGTGCTCAGGCCCGTCTGGGCCAGTATCTCCTTCACGGACGGGAAGAGGTAGAAGGTCCCGGGTGCTGGCTTGACCTCGACGCCCGGGACGCCGTTCAGCAGCTTCACGGCCAGGTCACGCCTACGCTTGTATTCGGCCAGGACTTCCTTGAAGAAGTCCATGGGGCCCCTCAGGGCTGCAACGCCGGCCTTCTGGACGAATGAGCAAGTGCAGGAGTAGCTGTTTACGGCCATGAGGGATAGCCTCCTCACGACCTCCCGGTCAGCTATGACGTAGCCCAGCCTCCAGCCCGTCATGGACCACGTCTTGCTGAAGCTGTTCACGTAGATGACGAAATCACGCCAATCCGGATCGCTCAACACGCTCTTGAACGGCACTTCCCCGTATATGTAGTGGTCGTAGACCTCGTCCGACAGGACTATTATGCCCTTCTCCCGGGCCAGCTCCAAGATGCCCCTTATGTCAGATGGGTGGCACATGGAGCCCGTCGGGTTGTGGGGCGAGTTCAGGATTATCATCTTCGTCCGGTCCGTTATGAGCTCCTGGACGTGCTCGGGCTTCATCCTGAAGTCCTCATCGGCCTTCAGCTCGCAGAAGACGGGCCTTCCGCCCGCATACCTCACCACGCACTCGTAGATCGGGAACCCTGGGTCGGGCACTATGACCTCGTCCCCTGGGCCCACGAAGGCCGTTATGGCGAAGAAGAGGCCTGGCTTGGCGCCCGGCATGACCATTACTTCCTCGGGCCTTACGTCGCCAGCGCCCGTGAACTCAGATGCGTGCTCGGCTATGGCCTCCCTCAGCTCAGGTATGCCTGGCGGGGGCACATACCTCGTGAAGCCAGCCTTAAGGGCCCTTATGGCCTCTTCAACCACGTGCTCTGGCGTCTGGAAATCGGGCTGGCCTATCCCGAAGCTTATGACCCTGACGCCCTTCTTGGCCAGCTCCGAGGCCATGGCGGCATATTCAAAGGCCTTCTCCTCCTCAAGCTCAAAGACGGCCTTATTAAACCTGTGAACGGGAGGTGCTGATGCCATCTTCACCTCCGTGCCCCCGGGCGTGATGGCTCATAAATACCTTGTGGCTCAGCGAAAGAAATATCAGCCCCGCCGTCCCGTCCGGTGGGCCTTGACGACTGGCGTGTTCTTCCACGAGCTCTTCGCCAGGCACAGCTGGCCCATAATAGGCAATAGGTATGAGCGCTTCCCGGAGCTCCTGGCCAAGCTGGAGAAGGAAATCCCGGGCGTCCGCATAATAAGGCCCGAGCCCGTCCCCGAGAGCTTGCTGGCCGAGGTCCACACGCCCGATTACCTGGAGCGGGTCAAGCGGGCCTGGTATTACGAGGGGGCCAGGCTGACGGTCGGGGGCTTCGTGAAGGCCTGCGAGATGGTCTGGATGGGCGAGCTGGATAATGCGGTCGTCTTCATGGTCGCCGCTGGCCACCACGCCCACAGGGATTACGCCTGGGGAGGCACCTACCTGTCCTGCATAGGGCCAGCGCTCGTAAGGCTGAGGGAACTCGGCCTCAGGAAGCTGGCCTACTTGGACACGGATGCCCACCACGCCGATGGTGCCCGTGAGGTGCTCATGGGCGATAGAGACGTCCTGCACATCTGCTTCTGCCACCAGGACGTGGTCGAGGACGGCGGGACCAAGATATGCGTGGACGTGGGCTGGTCCACGAGCGACGATGCCTACATGGATAAGGTGAGGGCCGTCTTCCCGACCGTTAGGGCCTTCGGGCCCGAGATGATAGTGCACTTCTTGGGCCACGACACGCACAAGAACGACTACGGCAGCCTCGGCCTGAGCAGGGACTTTTTCATAAGGCTCGTGGAGGAGGTGAAGGCCCTGGCAGACGAGCTCTGCGATGGCAGGTATGTGGTCCTCCACGGCGGAGGGGCCAACAGGCAAGTGGCAGAATACATATGGCCGAGGATAATAAGGCTCCTGGCCGGCCAGGGGAAGGCTTAAATATTTTCGTGCCATCGCTGGAAACGGCATGTGGTTCCCGCCGCCCGGCCAGCCCAGGCACAGGGATTGCATTTACTTCTCGGACGGGAAGTGCACGCTCAGGGGCGTGGAAGTCGACCCGGAAGGGCCAGCTTGCCCCAGCTTCACGCCCAAGGTCAGGTGGCCGGTGCCCCCACCCGTCCCACAGGCCCCTTGGGCCTGGCTCCCGCCCTGGCCCTGGGTGCCGTTCCTCCCGGCTTGGCTTTGGTTCTGGCCTTGGGCCGTTTTCTTCTACGGCCCCTGGTGGCCCTGGGCCTATTAGGACCGGTCGCCCAGCTCGTCCAGGCGGGCCTGCCCCGGGTAAGGTGCATCTATCACGGCCCTTATCTCCCGTGCCCTCTTCGGCCCCACGCCCTTCACCTTGGCCAGGGCGGCCTCAGGTGCGTTGAAGACGGCCCTCACGGACCCGAAGACACGGAGGAGCCTATCGGCCAGCTTGGGGCCCACGCCCGGCAGGCCCTCCACCACGAACCTCTGGCGTTCCCTGAGGCCCATCATCTTGGGCTTGTAGCGGGCCTCCACCTTCTCGCCTTCCTCCTGCAGCTTCCTGGCCAGTGCGTATAGGAAGAGGGCCGTGTGGGCCTCATCCGGCGTGAAGACGACCGGGACCTCTGCGTCCGTTATGAGGCGGGCGAGGGCCCCCCAGAAAACAGATGGGTTCGGGAGGGCAGCTATCTTCATGGGATCTCCCTCGACCACGAGGCAGCACCTGGGATAGGCCTGCCTCAACCGCTCGACCTGCTCGAAGAGCCTCTTCTTGAAAATGGATTGTATGAAGTCCCTCATGGACTTGCGTTCTATCCCGAAGCCCTCCCCGACCACGTAATCACCCGGGCTTATGGCCTTCTCCTCAACACGGGCCCCCAGCCTCTTCAGCTCCAGGATGACGAGCCTGTTCTCCCTCACGTCAGCTATTATGACGGGCCCTTCTTGCTCCGACAAGCTAATACCCCTGGATATCGGGCCAGCCGTGTGAAAAGCCTTTCCCGCACGGGGAGCGAGGGGCCTTCAGAACTGGCTTACCAGCTCGGCAATCTCTTGTGCCAGCCTCCTCATCTCGAGGAACAGGAGGCCGAGCTTGGCCTCAGGGGTCGTCATGACCATCAAAATGGCGTTCTGGCCAGCGTTCGTGACCAATATGTAACCGCCCTCCCCCCTGACGAAGCTCATCTGGACGGGCCCCTTGTTCAGCTCATTACAAATCCTCTCGGCCGTCCCGTAGACGGTGGCGCACATGGCAGCTACCCTCTCCTCGTCCACGTCCGGGGGCAGGGCACTGGCGATGGTCAGGCCCTCGTAGGTGGCCACGAGGCTGGCCTCGACGCCGGGCACTCGGGCCTCGAGGGCCCTAAGCTTCTCCGCTATCTGGTCCATTAAGGCCAACCCTTCACACCCAGGGATAGTCGTCCCTGACGGTTTAAAAGACTTGATGTTCACGGGCCTTCTTCCTGACCTCGCCGTAGGCCACGAGGGCGTAGGCAGCTGCCACGGCCCTCTCCGGTATCGGGTAAACAGGCACGCCCAACTCCTCCAGCTTCCTGGCCTGCTCACGGGTGTATGGGCCTCCGGCGGCACAACATACCATGGGCTTGCCATACTCCCTCATCTCGGCCACCACGTCAATTATGCCCTCGTCGAGAGGCGTGTCCTGGAAGACGAAGAAGGGCATGAGCAAGTCCACGTTCGGGTCCTCAAGCAGGGCCCTCATGGCTACCTCGTAGTCCCTTGACGTGGCCGAGCCCGTCAGGTCCACCGGGTTGCCGGGTATGCAGTAGGGCGGCAGCTCGGCCCTGAGCTTCTCCACGGTCCCGGGCCCGTATTGAGCCAGCTCGAGGCCCCTCTCCACCAGTGCGTCTGCCGCCATGACGCACGGGCCAGCCCCGTTGGTCACCATGGCCACCCTGGGCCCCTCGGCCGGCGGCTGGAGGGCCAGGGCCTTAGCCATGTCGAAGAGCTCCTCGAAGTTCCTGGCCTGTATGACGCCGCACTGCTTGAAGGCAGCATCGTAGATGGCCGCCGAGCCCGCCAGCCAGCCCGTGTGGGATAGGGCGGCCCTGGAGCCGGCTTCCGTCCTCCCGGCCTTCAGGACTACTATGGGCTTCTTGGGCGTTACCTCCCTGGCGGCCTCCATGAACTTCCGCCCGTCGGAGAGGCCCTCCAGGTAGATGGCTATGACCTTCGTGTCCGGGTCATCTGCGAAATACCTTATCAGGTCGGCTTCATCGACATCGCACCTGTTGCCGTAGCTCACGAACTTGCTTATCCCTATGCCCGACTCGGCGGCCCACTCCAGCATGGTGCAGCCGAAGGTCCCGCTCTGCGTCATAAAGGATATCGGGCCCTTCGGGGGCCTGAGCATGCGTTCCCTGGATTGGAAGAAAGTGTCTATCCGTGTCTCGCCGTCAAAGATGCCTATGCAGTTCGGGCCTATTATCCGCATGCCATACCTGCGGGCCGTCTTGACCACCTCTTCCTCTATCTGCCTGTATTTGCCCCCGAGCTCCTTGAAGCCCCCGGAGACTATCACTATGGCCTTGACGCCCTTCCGGCCGCACTCCTCAACCACCTTCGGCGTGAGCTCCGAGGAGACCGCTATGACGGCCAAGTCGACTTCGTCCGGTATGTCAAGCACGCTCCGGTAGCACTTAAGGCCCAGTATCTCGTCCGCCTTCGGGTTCACCGGGTAGACACGGCCCTTATACTCGTAGAGGGCCAGGTTGCGGAGGATCTCGTGCCCTATCTTGCCCGGC
>CAZVRS010000019.1:0-5645 GCA_964630115.1 uncultured Candidatus Bathyarchaeia archaeon
CCCGGCTTGCCCACCATGGCGCCCGGCCCCTCGGCCTTCACCACGAAGGCCCTGCGGCCGTCCAAGTCGACCTCGGCCACTATGGTGTCCTTGGCTATGCGCCTGAACGGTCTCCCGTGCATGAGCTTGGCGGCCACCAGGGCCCCTATGCCGTCCCCGATGGGCTGGCCCTTCCTGAAGGCCACGAGAGCATCTGCGTAAGCACGGGCCGTCTTCATCAGGAGAGGTATGAGCATCTGGAGCTGGGCTATTATGTAGATGCTCGACGTCTTCTTCCCGAGCAGGTAGTAGTGCCTCACGACCTTGTAGAGCGTGTTCAAGGCCATGGCGGCCTCCAGCAGGCCCTCTAGGTTGTGTATCTTGTCCTCGCTGGCCTTGGGGGCCATCCTGCGGACCTCGTCCAGGAACTTCTTCTCCCTCACGTCCAGTATCCGCTCGAGCTTCCACACAACGCCCGCCGGGTCCATGTTCTCCGGCTCTATGGCGAAGTGCTCGAGAAAGCGGTCAACCTTCTCGGCCACATCGCCTTCGGCACCGCCGAGGTCCCTCAGGGCCCTTATGGCCATCTTGCGCCCTTCATCCCTCATCAGCTTCAGCCTGTCCAGGGACCTGGCCACCTGCCTGAGCATCATCCAGGCCTGTATCCTCTGGCCGAATATGGTGAAGAAGGCCATGGAGACCAGTATGAGTATGGTGGAGAGCAGCAGGTCCGTCAGGTCGCCTTGGGACAGGCCGGGGAACCACAGGGGCGTCGGGAGCAGCATGTCGCCCACGGGGCGAATAAAAGGCCATGGGGATATAAACTTAGCCACGGGCCACAAGCAGCACACCATTGGGGGCCTCCTGCCGCCCCCTGGAGCCGAGTTGGAGTTCGACACCTGGCTTAACCTTTTATCCTTAAGGCCCGCACGTATCCCGGTGCGGCCATGAGCGAGGAAGCCCAGCTCCCGCCCAAGGTCCAGCAGAGGCTACTGCTCCTCCAGCAGCTACAACAGCAGCTCCAATCCCTGCTCGTGAGGAGGCAGCAGCTCCAGCTGGAGCTCATGGAGGTTGAGAACGCCCTCAAGGAGCTCGAGGACGTAGGTGATGACGTGCCGATATACAAGTCGGTCGGGGCCCTCCTCGTAAGGACCGAGAAGGCCAAGGTGGTCCAGGAGCTCCAGGACAGGAGGGAGGTCCTCAAGCTCAAGATAGAGCAGGTGGAGAGGGAGGAGAAGAGGGCCCGGGAGCAAATAGAAGAGATAAGGTCGAAATTGGAGAAGGAACTGAGGCCGGGGGCGAGGCCCTGATGGACGAGGTCGTCATAGGGCTGCCAGAGCTATCCGATGAGCAAGTCGTCGAGGTCGTAAAGGCCGGGGAAGAAGCAGCAAGAGCATACGTGCTGTCCAAGGTCCCGGCCAAGAAGGTATACGACATAGGGGTCTCCATCCAGGTGGAGGGGACCAGGCCCCTGACCGTGACGGTTGACGTGGAGCTCAGGCTGGCTTCCTCCGCCCGTGTTGACCCAGACGAGTTGGCGAGGGAAGCGGCTAAGAAGGCCATGGAGGCGGTAGAGGGGAAGCTGAGGGAAATAGCCCTTGAGGGCCGGGGAAATTAAGGCCCTTGTCAGCAGGCCTGGGGTAAGCCGGGCCGTAATACTGTGCCACCACAACGCAGATCCAGATGCTGTCTGCTCTGCCTACGCACTGTCAAAGCTCCTCGAGGCCCTGAGGCCCGGCCTCTCCCTGACCTGTTATGCTGCCCAGGGGGTCAGCAAGGTATCCAAGCGCATCCTCGACTACCTGGGCTTCCAGTTCTCGGACGAAGTCGACCTGGGGGAGGCGGACGTGATGTTCATGGTGGACACGAACAACGTGGAACAGCTCGAGGAGCTGAAGGACGCCATAGCCGAGCGGGCGAGGGAGATACCGCTCGTGGTCATAGACCACCACGCCAGGCACCCGGATACCGAGCGCTTGGCCAGCCTCTACATCGTGGATGAGAAGGCATCCTCGACCTGCGAGATGATGCTGGGCCTCTACGAGCAGTTGGGCGTTGAGGTCAGCAAGGACGTGGCCGAGGCCCTCTTCTTGGGCATAGCATACGATACGAGGCACCTGGTCTTCGCAGATGCAGACGCCTTCCTGGCCGTGGCCAAGCTCGTCAGGGCTGGCGCCAGGCCTAGGAAGCTTTTCCCGCTGCTGTCGGTCGAGATGGATTTCTCAGAGAGGGTGGCCAGGCTGAAGGCCTGCACCAGGGCCCGGGTTTACCGCTTCGGGGATTGGCTCGTGGCCTTCTCGCACGTCAGCGCCTTCCAGGCATCTGCCGCCAGGGCCCTGCTCGGGCTCGGCGCCCACCTGGCCGTGGTAGCTGGCGAAAAAGAAGGCCGCTTAAGGGTCAGCATGAGGGCCACGGAGGAGTTCGCCTCCAAGACGGGCATACACCTGGGCCGGGACCTGGCCAGGCCCCTCGGGGAGATGATGGACGGCATGGGAGGAGGCCACGCCCTATCGGCTGGCGCAAACGGCGAGGGGGAGCCGGAGGAAGCCCTGGAGGTCTGCCTAGAGCTCCTTAGCAAGCTGCTGGGGACCAAGGGGAAAGAATTAAAGTGAGGGAGCACCCGAGGGGCGAGATGGGGATAATAGAGCTAGAGGACGTCAGCTTCACCTACTCGGGCTCTAAGAGGCCCGCCCTCGACCACGTAAGCCTCTCCATAGAGAAGGGCGAGTTCGTCATACTGACGGGGCCTTCCGGCTGTGGGAAGACGACTTTGTGCCGCTGCCTGAACGGCCTAGTGCCTCACTTCTACTCCGGCGAGTTCAGGGGCCGGGTCCTCGTGGCCGGCCTGGACACGAGGGAGCACGAGATATGGGAGCTGTCCCAGCACGTCGGGCTGGTGTTCCAGAACCCAGAGAACCAGCTCTTCTGCCTCACGGTCGAGGCCGACGTGGCCTTCGGGCCAGAGAACTTGGGCCTGCCCCGGGAGGAGATAAGGAGGCGGGTCGAGTGGGCCCTGAAGGTAACAGGCATGTGGGAGCTGAGGCACAGGCCTCCCCACGAGCTCTCGGGGGGCCAGCAGCAGAGGGCGGCCATAGCAGCCGTCTTGGCCATGGAGCCCGAGGTGCTGGTCCTAGATGAGCCTACCTCCTTCCTCGACCCGGCTGGCGCAGCCGAGATACTTTCCCTGGTGGCCGAGCTGAACGAGCGCCTCGGCATAACGGTCCTCTTGGTCGAGCACAGGTTGGACATGGCTTCCCCTTATGCGGACCGTATGGTCGTGATGGACAGGGGGCGTGTGGTCCTGGATGGCCCGCCAGAGGAAGTCCTGACCTCCCGGAGGGCCCGTGAGTTAGGCGTGGGCATACCGAAGGTAATCCGCCTCTACGAGCTTCTGGCCGAGGAAGGCCTCAAGCTGCCGGAGGTCCCCCTCTCGCCAGGGCAGATGGCCTCCCTCATATCGGAGGTGGTGAGGTGCCGATAGAAATCCAAGATGTCTGGTATACGTATCCGAGCGGCGTCGAGGCCCTAAGGGGCGTTTCGCTGACCGTCGAGGACGGGGACTTCCTCGTCATAATGGGCCCGAACGGCGCAGGCAAGACGACGCTCCTGAAGACCTTGAACGGCCTCATAAAGCCCACCAAGGGCCGGGTTCTCGTGGATGGCGTTGACACGAGGCACGCCACGGTTGCCGAGTTATCTAGGAAGGTCGGCCTCGTCTTCCAGAACCCAGATCACCAGCTGTTCTGCAGCACGGTCGAGGAAGAAATAGCCTTCGCCCTAAGGAACTTCGGCTTTGACGAGGAAGAGATCAGAGAGCGGGTCGACTGGGCCCTCGAGTTCCTTGGCCTCGAGGAATACCGGGACACATCGCCCCTGATGTTGAGCGGTGGCGAGAAGAAGAGGGTGGCCCTCGCCTCCGTCCTCGTGTGGGACCCGAAATACTTGGTCCTAGATGAGCCCACGCTGGGCCAGGATTACGCCCAGAAGGAGAAGCTTAGGGAGATAATATGCGGCCTGCTGGGCCAGAGGTCCGTCATAATGGTGACGCACGACATAGAGTTCGTGGTAGACTTCAGGCCCAGGCCCAGGGTGGCCCTCATGGCCGACGGGAGGATAATAGCGGAGGGGGAGGCCGAGGAAATCCTGACCGACCCCGAGCTGCTCTCTAGAGCCAGCTTGGTGAGGCCCCAGGTCCCGGAAGTGCTCTTCAGGCTGAGGGAGGAAGGCCTCCCGGTGAGGACCGACATACTTGATTTGGCGGAAGCAAGGGACGCCATAATCTCCCTGGCGAGGGGACCCGCATGAGCAGCTTCCTCGAGGGCCTGGCCTTCCAGAAGCGTGACTCGCTCCTCCACAAGCTCGACCCGAGGGTGAAGCTGTTCTACGCCCTGGCGCTCATGGTCATGGCCGGCGTCCACGACAAGATGCTGCCCCTCCTCGTCATGTTCTTGGCCCAGGCCCCCCTGGCGGCCTTGGGCAAGGTCGTCAGGCTTTGGGCCAGGACGCTAAGGGCCAGCGCCCCGCTCGTCCTGCTCATAGTGGGCACGAACCTGTTCTTCACGTGGCTTAGGGGCTCCCTCACGGACCTCTACACCGTCGAGGACATCCTGGCCCTGGCCGTCCGCTTCCTTGTCTTCGTGGCCAGCTTCTCCATATTCACGCTCACCACATCGCCAGATGACCTCAGCCTCGCCTTGGAGCAGATGGGCGTCCCATACAGCTTCTGCTTCATGTTCAGGGCTGCCCTCAGGTTCACGCCCGTGATGGCCAGGGAGGCCAGGACCACCATGGATGCCCAGAGGGCCAGGGGCCTGGAGCTCGACAAGGGCGGGCCCATAGCCAGGGCCAGGCGCTATATACCGATTTTGATACCCCTGATTGTAAATGCCATAACGAGGGCCTGGTCCATGGCGGAGGCCATGGAATCCCGGGCCTGGGGTGCCTCACGAAAGAGGACGAGCCTCTACGTCCTGAAGCTGACGGGGCGTGATTACCTGGCCCTCTCGGCCGTGCTGTTCTCCCTCATAATGGCTCTCTACGCAAAGTTCTACCTGGAGTTCCCCTACATAATCCCGATCATAAGATCGGCCCTCGGTTTTTAAGAGTTTATCTGGACGCAGGACAAGGCTTTTTAGGAAAGGCAAGCCACCCCCGGGCGGGAAACTCCCCTTGCAGTTGGAGAGGCTGGGGGCCTTCAGGAGGGCGGCCCGTGAGATAATCGAGGGGACGAAGAGGGCCATAGACGAGATCGACCCCGAGCAGGTCGAGGAGTTCGCCAGGATATTGGTTGAGGCGAAGGAGAAGGGGCGAAAGATCTTCGTCGTGGGCATGGGCCGTAGCGGCTTCGTGGGACGTGCCTTCGCCCTCAGGCTGATGAACATGAGCTTTGACGTCTACGTGGTGGGCGAGACCATAACGCCAGCCGCCGAGAAGGGCGACATCCTGATCGCCATATCCGGCTCGGGCGAGACGAAGGGCACGGTATCGGCAGCTGAGGTAGCTAAGGAAATAGGGGCCCGTGTCGTGGCCGTAACCTCGCACCCTGACTCCACCCTGGGCCGCTTGGCCGACCACGTGGTCGTGGTGAAGGGCAGGACGAAGGTCGCCGAGCGGAAGGACTACATAGCCAGGCAGATAACGGGCGAGATGGAGCCCCTCGGCCCCCT
>CAZVRS010000019.1:5745-13127 GCA_964630115.1 uncultured Candidatus Bathyarchaeia archaeon
TTCTCGTAGAACACGAGGTCGCAGTCCTTGCAGACGAACACCTCGACCCTCAGGCCCCTGGTCTTGCCGACCTTTATGACGGGCATGCCGAGCGAGATGCCCTTCCCGCCGCACCTCGGGCACGTGCCCTTCTCGGGCAAGCTACCACCACGCCCGGGTGGCGCCGGTAGGGCTTATTTGTCCTTCGCCTCCTCAGGCACGTCTGCCTCGGGCCCCGTGGGGAATAGTCATCTGGCCTTCTTCTCCTTGGCCACGCTCAATATGTCCCCGGGCCTTATGACCGAAATGCCCGTCAGGCCCCCCACGACCTCTATGAGGACTATCTTGTCCGGGTTCTTCAGGTCAACGGGCCTATCTATGCCCTCGGCAGCGGCCTTTATTATGTCCATCGTGCCCAGCTCCGTGTGCCTCTTCTCGACCGTTATGCGGAACTTCTCGCCGGGCCCTATCTTGGCTAGTGCGAGCTCCCGGGCCGCCCTAGCTATCTCCTCCAGGTCGGTCCTGACCACCCGTTCTATCGGTATGACACGCTGTATGACCCTGAAGTCCTCTGGCCTCTCGGCCAAAAGGGCCCTCAGGCGCCTGACGGCCTCGAAGGGGTTCAAGCTCGTCTTGGCCCATATCAGGCCCTTGACGGGCGTCGTCTCGACCTCGGCCCTCTCGTCCCCCACCTCGCCCAGCAGGAACCAGAGCTCGGAGCAAGCATCGTGCTCCAGGCCCCTCGGGCTCGACACGAGGAGATTGAACTCCCTGATGCTCACATGACCACCGGGCCAGGTATCCCGGGAGGATTTAAAAACCTAAGCGCAAGCGTCCTGGGGGATCGAGCTTGAATTGGGAGCTGGCCTTCATGAAGGCCCTGCAGGCCATGGCGAGCCCGCTCCTAGACCTGTTCTTCAGGGCGGTCGGGGAACTAGGCGGGGACGTGCTCTGGCTAATGGTCATATTCGCCTTGTTCTCGCTCGGGAGGAGGAGACAGGCCCTTGGGCTATCGGTCCTCTTGCTCACGAGCTTCTACGCCAGCTACGCCCTAAAATACGCCATAGGGAGGCCCAGGCCCCCGCTTGAGCTACAGCGCCTGGGCCCGAGGACGGACCCATCCATGCCCAGCACCCACGCCACGGAGGCGGCGTCCAACCTGGGCTACGTGGCCAGGGAATACCGCAGGAAAAAGGCCTACCTGGCCTGCTCCGCCCTGGCCTTGCTGGCAGGGCTCAGCCGGGTCTACTTCGGCCTCCACTGGCCCACCGACGTGCTGGCTGGCTTCGGCCTGGGCCTCCTGGTCCTGGCCCTATACGCCGTCTTGGCGGAGGGGGCTGTCTCAGGCTCCATAGGGGCCCTTGAGGCCGATCGGGCCGCCAAGGCCCTCCTGGCTTCCTTAATAGTGGCCATGGGCCTTCTGGCCATGTTCTTCACGCCGCCTTACTGGGGAAGGCCATCCGCCTACATAGGCGGCCTCATATCAGGCGTCTTCCTGGGCGCCCTACTGTCCGGCCGGGTCGAGGCCAGGAACCCGAGGGACCCCGGGAACCTCTTTAGAACCGTCTTGTCCTGCCTGGTAGGGCTCCTGGGCCTGGCCTTCTCCTACGCCTTCTTAGCGGGCCTCCTCCAGTTCATCGGGTCCGCTCTGACGGGCCTGTGGGCCTCTTGGGCAGGCCCTAAGGTCCTCTGGGCCTTGAAGAAGTCAAGGGCCTGAAGGTGGTGGTCAGCGGAGGTCAGTCGGGTCTCACAGCCCTCTCACACGGGCGTTGCCCGTCGAGGGCATCGACGCCGTCGCCACACATCATCCCGGCCTGTAGGCCCGCCTGTGCCTTTTTAGCGCTTCGCCCCCAGGCCCCGTGAGAACATAAGGATCGTAAGGGCCACGTGCTCCATGCCCCTTAAGAAGTCCGGTTCCCTTATGTTCTCGTCGGGTGCGTGGACCCTCGAGCCGTAGTAGCCCACGCCAGCGCCCGTCATGGGGATGCCCAGGAGGTCCGTGAAGAGATACATGGGTCCCGAGCCAGCCGACAAAGGCACCAAGGCGGGCCTGACGCCATATACGAGCTCGGCCGCCCTGACGGAGGCCCTTACCACTTCCTCGTCCGGCCTCGTGAAGCCAGCAGGGTATTTGGAGTGGACGGTCAATTCCACGTCGCCGAAGCCCCTCTCGGCCAGGTAGGCCCTAAGGGCCCCGAGGACCTCGTCTGGGTCCTGGCCCGGGACGAGCCTTATATCTATCTTCATGCCCGCTTCAGAAGGTATGACCGTCTTGCCCCCCTTGCCCGTGTAGCCACTGTAGATGCCCGATATGTTCAGGGAGGGCATGAGGTGCAGCTGCCTCAGGGCCTCTAGGCCCGTCAGGCCCCCCACGAACTCCTCCAGGCCCAGCTCTTCCTTGAGGGCCTCTTCCTCAAAGGGCAACTCCTTCAACAGGGCCTCGGCATTGTATCCCAAGCCCGTCAGGCCCTCGTAGAAGCCCGGTATGAGCACCCGGCCCTCTGGGTCCTTCAGGATGCAGGCCAGGCGGGCCAACCGCCATATCGGGTTCGGCACTATGGGTGCGTAGCCGCTGTGGACGTCCCTTGAGGGCCCCCTGACCTTCAGCTCCACGTAGAGCATGCCCTTGAAGCCCAGGTATATCCTGAGCTCGCCCCTGCGGCCCACGTAGCCCGTCTCCCATATGCCTCCATCGGCCTTTAGGGCCTCCCTGTTCTCTTCCACGAGTCTCGGGAGCGTGGGCGAGCCTATTTCCTCCTCGCCTTCCACGAGTAACTTCACGGTCAGCGGGACCTCGCCGATGACGTGCTCCAAGGCGTCCAGGGCCGCCAGCCTGGCCACTATGTTGCCCTTGTTGTCGGCCGTCCCCCTGCCGAACAAATGGCCATCCTCGGCCGTCAGCTTGAACGGGTCGTGCCTCCAGGCCTCAAGGGGCTCGGGAGGCTGGACATCATAGTGGTTGTAGAGCAAGATGGCCTTCTCGCCGCCCTGGAGCTCCCCGATGACCGCTGGATACCCACCTGCCCTTACTATCCTGACCTTGAAGTTCCTCTCGGCCAGCAGGTCCGCCACCAGCCGGGCGCATTCGTCCATGTGCTCTCCCCTGGCCGAGACGCTAGGGATGGCCACTAGGTCCGAGAGTATGCGGACATAACGGTCGAAGTTTTCCTTGAGGAAGGACCGTATTCCCTTGGCTACCTGCTCGATGTCCTTGGCCCCCAAGGCCGCATGAGGGCGCCGCTCGGGCGTAAATAACTTGGGTCAAGGCGCCATGACCCTTATGGGCGAGACAGGGCTTATCTCGCCGGCAAAAGGCTTCTGCATGAGCTCCTTGGCTTCCTCTGGGTCGTCCGTCAGGGAGCCCAGGACCCACATGAGCTTCACCAGGGCCACCTCGGGCAGCATGTCGGCCAACGGGACCACGCCTGCGAGCAGGAGGTCCCTGCCACGCTCGTAGACGTTCATGTTCACCCGGCCCCAGATGCACTGAGAGGTCATGCAGACCACCAGGCCCTCTTTGACGGCCCTCCTGACGGCCTCCAGGCAGTAGTAGCCTATGTGGCCAAGGCCGGTCCCCTCGATCACCATGCCCCTGTAGCCCGATTCGACCAGCCAATCTATCAGGCCCGGGTTGAAGCCCGGGTGGAACTTGACCAGGGCCACCTTCTCCTCGAACTTGGGCAGGACCTCCAGCTCCCGGCCTTCATCACGCCTGACGTAATCGTCCGTGAGCATCTGGACCTGCCCGTTTACGACCCGGGCCAGCTGTGGGGCGTTCACGGACCTGAAGGCATCACGCCTGCTCGTGTGGCACTTGCGGACCCGGGTCCCCCTGTGTATGGCTATGGCCCTATCGCTCATGTCCTCGTGCATGGCCACTACCACCTCGGCGAAGGGGCCCCTGGAGGCCGCTATGAAGGCCCCCAAGAGGTTCAAGGCCGCATCCGAGCTCGGCCGGTCAGATGACCTCTGGGAGCCCACGAAGACGACAGGGACGGGCAGGTTCCTGAGGGCGAAGGCCAGGGCAGCTGCCGAGTAAGCCATCGTATCCGTTCCGTGGGCTATAACGACGCCTTCGACGCCAGACCTTATGTGATGTGCTGCCCTCTCGGCCATTCCCGTCCAGTTCTCGGGCCTCATGTCCTCGCTCAACAGGGCATATAGGACCTCGGCTCTGACGACCGCTATCTCCTCGAGCTCAGGGAAGAGGGCATACAGGTCGTCGGCCTCGAGGGCTGGCTTGACGGCGCCCGTCCTATACTCGACACGGCTGGCTATGGTCCCTCCCGTGCTTATCAAGGCCACCTCGGGCAGCCCTGGCCTGGCGGCCGGGGCCTCGGGCTTACTGAAGGCCGGGGGCGGCCCCTTGCCCACGACCTCTATGGCCATGCCTTCCTCAAACTTTATGCCCACGTTGTAGCCGCTGTCGAGCTTCAGCACGATGCAATCCGGGTCCCCGAGGACGGGCCTGGGCATTAAAATGCCCTCTAGGACCCGACCTTCCTTCACGACCCTTATCCTGTCGCCGACCGAGGCGCCAACGGCCTCCAGGGCCTCTGAGACACGGTCCGAATACCTGCTCAGCTCTCCCAACACGGGCACCTGAATGGCCTGGGCCCGGGCCGTGATAAAGTTGCCCGGGTGCCCTAGCCCTCCAGGGACAGAACCAGCCTCACGGCACCCGTCGGGCAAGCCTCCGAGCAGCGGCCGCAGAGGATGCACTCCACGCTCGAGCCTATCTGGCCGAGGGACGAGAGGCCCATGGGGCATTCGGCCAGGCACCTGTGGCACTCAACGCACCTCTGGCGGTCGAGCCGTGCCGTGGCCAAGGACACCTTGTTGAACAGGCCCGATATGGCCCCGAGCGGGCAGAGATACCGGCACCAGAACCTCGGGATCCTGAGGGCCGCCAGGAGGACCAAGGCCAGGATGGCCATGTGGGCGTAGAAGGCCGGGCCGAGCCCGTGGGCCGAATACATGATGACGTATGGGAGGCCGGCGAACAAGGCCCCTATCGGGCAGAACCAACAGAAGGTAGGGCCCGCCAGGGCGTAGGAGCTCGCTAGGGTGGCCCCGAGGACTAGGAACTTCAGGTATCTAGGCCAGCCGATTGGTTGAGCTGGCTTCCCATTCTTCCTGCTGGCAAGAGAGGCCAGGAGGTCTTGAAGGGCCCCGAAGGGGCACAGCCACCCGCACGTGGCCCTGCCCAGGAAGAGGAAGGCCAACACCAAAATGCCCAGGACCAAGAAGGGCACCTTCCTCATGCCCAGGAAGTTCTGGATGGCCCCTATCGGACAGGCGAAGGCCGCCAGGGGGCAGCCGTGGCAATACATGAAGGGGACCGCCAGGCCCGTCTTGAGGGCCAGGGAGAAGCCCATGTTGCAGGTAGCGAAGGCCGCCAGCTGGGCGATCTTCCTCTTGTCGGAAGTCCTCATGCCAACCCCACGCAGGACGGACAGAGGAACCTGACCAATAGCCTCAGGAGGCCGTAATCTCCCAGGCCCATGTATATCAGGGCGACCGACAGGGCCAGCAGGAAGGCCCTGAGGACCCTCCTGGCCTTAGGACCCAAGGAGCTCCCCCACCTCCTCTATCAGCTGCTCCCCGCTCGTCAGGCCCACGTGCCTGTAACGGATGTAGCCGTCTTGGTCGATTATCACGAGCGTGGGGACGGCTCTTACGTCGTATTTGTCGGCCAGGTTGGCCGTGTCCTTGGCGACCGTCCAGGTGATCCCGTTCTGGCTGGCGTAGTCCCTGAGGGCCTCGACCGTATCGCCTGGGTCAACGCTTATGGATATTATGACCACCTGCCCGCCATACTCGTTCAGGACCTTCTTCAGCTCCGCTACCTGGGCCCCGCAGGGCGCACACCTTATCATGAAGAAGTCCAAGATGACCACTTTGCCCCGGTAATCGCTGAGGGAGAACTCGTGGCCGTATATGTCCTTCAGCGTGAAGTCGGGTGCCTTCTGGGCCTGGGGCGGGCCGGGCGAGGTGCCCGGCATCCTCCCCATGGCATCCAGGGCTATGAGGATGACGACCGCCAGGACGACGGAGGCGATCGCCAGCTCGGCCTTCTTCACGGGACCACCCGGAAGCGTGATACTGCCTTGCCTGTTAAGTATTACGTTAAGCCCTCTTACCGAGGCCCCCCAGGCGTCCTGAAAGCTTTTTATCCAAAGGCCATTAGTGGCCCTGGGCGGGCAAATTGAGCGGGGAAAAAGGATTAGAAGCGAAGCTCAAGGGCTTCCCCTGGAGCCTCAAGGACTTGCTGAGCGGGAACGAGATATGGCTCTGTGCTTCCTGCTTCAGGTGCGTGGACAGGTGCCCGAGGGACGTGGGCTTCACGAACCTCAGCATAGCCATAAGGAACCTGGCGGCCCGGGAGGGCAACATACCGGAGGCCCTGAGGGCCGTGGGGTCAACCATAATGGAGGTGGGCCTGGCCTACAAGATACCGGCCTCGAGGCTGAAGATGAGGGAGAAATACGGCTTGCCCTCCCTCCCGAGCACGAACGCTGAGCAAGTAAGGTCCCTGCTCCAGGGCATAGGCTTCCACGAGCTACTGGCCAAGAAGGGAGGTGAGAAGTGATGGCCAGGTATCTGCTCTACCTGGGCTGCCTGATACCCTACAGGGAGCTCGGGTATGAGATATCGGCCCGCAGGGTCCTGCCCGAGCTGGGCGTGGAGCTGGCCGAGATGCCCGACTTCAACTGCTGTGGCTTCCCGATAGAGAGCATAAGCCACGAGGCCATGCTGCTCCTAGCGGCCAGGAACCTGGCCATAGCCGAGCGGGAGGGGATGGACATAATGACCTTGTGCAACGGCTGCTTCTCGACTTTGTTCCACGCCAAGCACGAGCTAGAGGAAAGGCCCGGCCTGAAGGAGTGGGTGAACGAGAAGCTGGCCGAGCTGGACCTGGAGTTCAAGGGCAGCGTGGATGTCAAGCACGTGATCCATGTCCTGCTGGAGGACGTGGGGCTCGACAAGATAAGGTCCAAGGTCTCGAGGCCCCTGGAAGGGCTCGTGGTGGCCCAGCACACGGGCTGCCACCTCGTGAGGCCCAAGGACCTCATGAAGCTAGATGACCCGGACAACCCGAAGGTGCTGAAGGATCTCATAAGGGCCACCGGGGCCGGGTGCGTGGATTACCCGGACGAAGGGCAGTGCTGCGGGGGGCCGATAGTGGGCATAGATTCAAAGCAGGCCCTCAGCTTAGTGGCGGACAAACTGGGCCGCATAGCTGAGACGGGAGCCAAGGCCCTGGTGACGGTCTGCCCGGATTGCCACTTCATGTATGACTTCAACCAGCCCATGGCCGAGAGGCAGGTCGGGCGCAAGTTCGGCATACCGGTCCTATACTACACGCAGCTCCTCGGCCTAGCCATGGGCATGAAGCCCGA
>CAZVRS010000020.1:0-11818 GCA_964630115.1 uncultured Candidatus Bathyarchaeia archaeon
CGTGATCTAAAGCTCGGCGATTTCGTGTTAGCGCCAGCTAGGCTTCCCGAGCTTATCACCTCGAACGCCAAGGGGCTAGTGAGGCTGAGAAGCCTGTTATCAAGCGATCTAGCATTCCTCAGGGTGCGTTCCGTGAGACAGGTGCCTTATGACAAGCCCTATGTTTACGACCTCTCCGTGGAGGGCGCCGAGAACTTCGTGGCTGGCCTCGGCGGCGTGATCTGCCATAATTCCGAGGCTTTCGGCTTCGGAATAGAACACATAGCAGATGGCATAATAAGGTTCAGGAGGTTCGTGCGTGGCGGCGTCCTGAGGCGCTTCATGCTGGTGGAGAAGATGCGCCAGACGCCCCACAGCTTGACCATGCATGAGGTCATAATAATTGACGGGCGTGGGATGGTCGTCAGGCCAGCGAGGATAACGAAGGAGGACGTGGCCCTCCCGCCCGTCGTGATGGAGAAGATAGCCAGGGCCTCCAGGGAGCGTGAGGCCGAACTCTGATATACTTAGGCACTAGAATATAGCCGGGAGGGCATATCTGATGTAGCCTCTTACCTCGGGGAAACGCAAGGTATTTTAGGCCCGGCGGGGCCCATGCGGGCGGTGGTCGTCCTGCCGGGCCTATCGTCGAGGCTCGGGCTCGTGAGGAAATCGCCCGTGAGGCGTGTGGCAGCCCTCCTGGCGGAGGCCAGGGGGAAGAAGGACCTGATATCCTTCGGTGGAGGTGCCCCAAGCCTCCCCCCACCCAAGGAGGTAATTGAGTTCTTGATCGAGAAGCTGAGGGAGGAACCTCAGTTCTCAGCTTCTTACGGTGGAACTAGGGGCTTCCTAGAGCTTAGGGAGCTCATAAGCCAGGACCTGAAGCGTTATGCTGGCGTTGAGCCCGACCCAGCCCAGGAGATAATAATGACCGAGGGGGCCACGGAGGGCATATTCCTCTCACTCATGGCTGTCGTGGACCCAGGCGACGAGGTCATCATAATGGACCCAACCTACCTGGGCTTCATAGAAGCCATAAAGCTGTGCGGCGCCAGGCCCGTTGGGCTGCCCGTCTACGTGGAAGAAGGCTTCCAACCGGACATAGAGCGCTTGAAGGAGCTCATAGGGCCCAAGACCAAGGCCCTGATACTGCTGTCGCCCGACAACCCCACCGGCCGTGTGGTGGAGAAGGAGCGTGTGAAGGCCATAGTTGACCTGGCCTGCGACCACGGCTTCTGGATAATCTCGGATGAGACCTACAAGCACATCATATACGAGGGCCAACACACCTACACGGCCAGCCTGCCGGGGGCCTGGGAGGTCACCATAACGGTATGCACTTTCTCCAAGACGGCCTCTATACCAGGCTTCAGGCTGGGCTACGCCTACGGGCCAACAGAGGCCATAGACGCCATGGAGAAGATCAAGCAGTATGTCAGCCTCTGCCCGAGCACGCCAGCCCAGCTCGCCATGATGGCCTTCTTCAGGGACGGCGTCAAGGAACGCTACCTGCGTGAGGTGGTCATACCGACCTACAAGGCCCGCAGGGACGTGATGGGCAAATACCTGTCCGAGCTCCTGCCGGAGGCCAAGACGGTCAGGCCTGCGGGCTCCTTCTTCTACTTCGTGGACATGAGGCCCTACCTCGAGAAGCTGAAAATGGACGATGAGGCCTTGTGCAACAGGCTCATAAAAGAGGTCTCCGTCGTGGCCATACCGGGCGGATACTTCGGCGAGCGTGGGAGAGGCCACATAAGGCTGACCTTCGTGTCCGAGCCGGAAGAACGCATAATCGAGGGCCTCTCGAGGATGGCGAACTACATAACCGAGAAGGCGAGCTGAGCCGGCACCTCGGGCCTCGGGCGACCTGGCCCGAAGCCGGTTTCTGGACCCCTGCCACCACCGTGACGGTAGCATTAGCCGTGTATCCCAGCACGCTCGATACAGTTATGTTCATCCGGTAGCCCTCGTAGGGCGTCCAGTTCCAGTTGCACATGAACGTCTTGCTCTCGCCCGGCCTGATTAAGACGGGCGGGCTCAGCGGGGGCGTCACGTTCAGGTCCTCTGGCCCAAAGAGCGTGTTGTTGACCACCACGCTTATGTCGCACAGCCGGGCGGGCGCTGGCGACGATGGGTCGTTGAGGACCGTTATGTTGAAGTAGCAGGTCCCGCCGTTCCGGACGAACTCCACCTCGGTTATCTTGAGCACAACGGGCGGCGGCGTCCTCAGGCCGAGGTAGGCCCTGTAGCCCTGGAGGGTCCTGACGACTATGGTCAGCGTCTCATTCCTATACCTAAGCCAATTCCAGGTGCAGTTCAGGGTCACGGTCGAGTTGGGCTCTAGGCCGTAGGGCTTGTCAGGGCTCACCTCCGGCTCGGTCCGGACACCCGTCCTAGTGCCGTTTGCCAACACGACCTCGACGGCCGTTAAGTTGACGGTCGTGGGGCTCTCGGGCGAGTTGGTCACGTTCAGTAGGAACCAGAAGGGCCTTGAGGCGTTGAAGGAGGCGCTCAGCACGAGCTTGACGGCCGGAGGCCTGGCCAAGAAGGAGGCCCCCGAGCCCTCCTCTATGAAGACCGTTATCCTGAGTTCTTCCCCCGTGTAGTTGCCCCAATCCCACATGCACTTCAGCTTTACGGACTTGCCAGCACCGAGCTCCCTGGGCAGGCTTGGGCTAACGTTCTTTATCACGTGGACCTCGTCCTCGGGCGTTATAACACACACGTTCTCCAGCCTAACGGCCGACAGGCTGAAGGACGGGTTTAGCACCGTCAGCTCGAAGTAGCTCGTGTTCTCGAGGGGGAAGTGGACCTTCGTTATGGCTATTGAGGGCAGCCCGGGCACCTGGATGCCGAGCTCATACCAGTAGCCGCTCACCACCATGTAGGTCAGGAAGCTGCTGGCGATGGCACAAGCTATGAACAAGAGGGCCAGCGTAGCCCTCCTCATCTTTATGACCTCCCCACCGGCTTGACCACACGCTCTTATGAGGCTTGTGGTGCCCGCTTGACCGGTCGGGAGGATTGGAGGCCAGGGACGTAGCCCTATCGGCCGTGCTGGCGGCCCTCTATGCGGGCCTAGTGGTGGCCCTTGCGCCCATTAGCTTCTACATATTCCAGGTCAGGGTGGCAGATGCCCTCCTGCCTCTATCGGCCGTCTTAGGTTGGCCAGCCGTGGTCGGCTTCACGGTAGGCTGCTTCCTGGGCAACCTAGCTGGCGTGTTGGCCGGGATGCCCTCTGGGGCCGTGCTCATAGATGCCACGGGCGGCTCCCTCGCCAACTTCCTCGGCTGCTACCTGGCTTACAAGCTGGCCAGCGGCTCGGAGGACAAGAAGAGGCTCCTGGCATCCACGTTCGTCATAACGGCCGTCGTAACGGCCATCGTGGGGACCTACCTCCCTCTGCTGCTCGGCTTCCCGCTCTGGATGGGCTGGCTGGGCATATTCCTCGGGAGCTTCGTGAGCATAAACGTAATGGGCTACCTGGTCCTGTTGGCCTTCCTCAGGGCCCGCCTCAGGCCCTCTCGAGGTATTCCCTGAGCTCCCAGCTCGTTATCCTGCCCTCCCCTTCTTCCCCCGATTCCTCGAGGAACTTGAGGTAGGCCTTCCACTCGGCTTCCTTCAGCCTTATGAATCGCTCGGCCAAGGCCGGCCCGAGGGCTTCCTTGAAGACGGGGTCCTTCTTAGCGTATTCCAGGGCTTCGCCGAGGTTTGAAGGCAGCTTCTCCACGCCCAGCTCGGCCAGCTCTTCTTCCCCCAGCTCGTAAGCGCTCTTATTGACGGGCTCGGGCAGCTCAAGCCCTTCCTCAAGCCCTCTCAGGCCGGCCGTCAGGAGGCCAGCGAAGGCCAGGTAGGGGTTACAGGACGGGTCGGGTGCCCTGACCTCTATCCGGACGTCCCCACGGGCGGCGTCGTATTCCGGGACCCTCACCATGGCGGAGCGGTTCCCTATGCCCCAGCATATGTATATCGGGGCCTCGAAGTGGGGCATGAGCCTCTTGTAGCTGTTCACCGTGGGCAACATGAGGGCCGCCAGGGCCTTTGCGTGTTCTAAGATGCCGGCCAGGAAGGAAGCTCCTTCCTCCGAGAAGATGCGCTTCCCATGGCTCCTATCGCCGCCTGGGCCGGTTATATTCTTCCCTCCCTTGTTCAAGCTGAGGTGGAGGTGAAGGCCGCTCCCGGGCCTATCTATGAAGGGCTTGGGCATGAAGGTGGCCGTCAGGCCCTTCTTGGAGACCCAATACTTGATGGCCCACTTGGCCAGAGTTATGCGGTCCGAGAGGCCCACGGGGCCGTCTTTCTTCAGCGTCAGCTCATACTGCCCTGGCCCGACCTCGTGGTGCGTGAACTCTATCCCCATGGCCTCGTGGACCCGGCTGGCCAGCTCGGAGAGGAGCGACAGGACTTGGTGGCCGAAGAGGGGCTCCATATACCTCCAGGGATCTATGACCTCCAGCTCGGAGGCACTCCTCACCACGTAGAACTCCACTTCCACGCCGGAGGTCACGCCCATCCCCATCTCGGCGTAGCGTGATAGGGCCTTCTGGAGGGCGAGCCTAGTGTCCAGCTCAAAACGCCTGTTGGCCTTGTAGATATCGCATATGAAGAGCGTGTAGGAATCCACTTGGACCTTGGTCCCAGGGTCAGGCAGGGCCAGCAGGTCCGAGTCCTCCACGCCGCAGAAGCCGCAGGACGAGCCATCAAAGCCGTAGCCCTTCTCCAACAGGTCCCTCAGCTTCTCCTGCGGGAACAGCTTGCACCTCACCCCGCCCGTGATGTCGGGTATCAGCGGCACGATCAGGCCCTGAACGCCCATACATTTCCTTGCCCAAGCTGCTGAACAAATATAAGGTTTTCTGGGCCTGCTATGCACGTTTGTTTGAAATCTTAACATAAGCCTTATACAGACGTTGGACGGATAGGAGGCAGGGCTCAAGGGGGGCTGAACGTTTGGAGCTGGACGAGTTGGACCTCAAGATACTCTTCATACTGCTTGAGGACGGGCGTGCCTCCTGCAGGGAGATAGCCCGTGCGCTGGGCGTTTCAACGGCCACAGTTTCCAAGAGGCTGAAGAAGCTGGAGTCCTCTGGCGTCATAAAGGGCTACACGGTCCTCCTGGACCACGAGAAGCTCGGCTACGAGATAACGGTCGTCACGGCCGTTACGGCCTCGGGCGGGAGGCTGTTGGACATAGAAAAGGAGATAGCGAGGCTGCCGGGCGTCTGCGCCGTCTACGACGTGACGGGGCCAGTTGACGTCATGGTGGTGGCCAAGTTCAGGAACAGGAAGGACCTGAGCAAGTTCACCAAGACGCTCCTGGCCATGCCCAACGTAGAGAGGACGTGCACATACGTGGTCCTCACGACCGTAAAAGAGGACTTCAGGCTCCTGTAGGGCTTTTACGCCAGGAGTTGAAGACAAAGAGGGACCTGCCTTGGTGGTGGCGGGCAAGGTATTCGTGGTCTCCGAGCCCATAGGCCTCCCGGAGCTGAAATCAGCCCTCTCGGGCTTCAGGATCGAGGAAGTCAGCAAGGAAGACGAGCAGGAGTTCACGCTGATCCGTGAGGTGCGCAACCTGGCCGAGAGGCCGGGTGGCCTGATGGGCGTTTACGCAGAAGATTTCATAACCCGTGTCTTCCACAGGGGGAAGCCCGTGCTGGTCCCGAGGACCTTCGAGGCCCTGTTCTGTTTTGCCGAGCACGCTGGACGCCTCTTCCTCGTGGTCCTAGAGAAGAAGCGCAGGGCCAACCTAGTGGCCAACAGGCTAAGCGAGGCCGTTTTCGGCCGTGTAGGAGCCATAGTGGAGGCAAGGATACCGCCCGAGGTTCTTGAGGAATTCCACAAGAAGAACCCGGAGGAAACCAAGGTCATATTCTTCGACAACGTGGATATACCGAACGTGAACAAGCTGGCCCTATACGGGCCCGATCTGGTCAACACGGACCTCTTCGAGCAGTATAAGGCCCACGGGGACATATGGTATGTGGTCTCCAAGGCCAGCGGCTACGATTACGTGGTCGGGATAACGAGGGACGGCTCCGTGACCATATTCAACACGAACGACAGGCTGGCCTACCTGGATTACGTGCTCAAGGAGGTATTGCCCATGGCCTCCCGTTCCTGACCGCCTCCCTCGGCCCGCTCCACGAGGCCCGCTTCCTCAGCGTATTTCCTCACGGCCTCCCAGCCCCCTCTGGCCTTGGCCACCACGAGGCCGAACGCATGCTCATAGGACAGCCTGACCGGCTCCTGGCCCGTGGCCTCCCTGAGCAAGAACCGGGCGGCCCTGAGGACCTCGCCGTTCAGCTTTGAATCGGCCAGGTCGGCTATGTGGACCACGAGGGCCTCGAGCGTCTTGGGCGTTATGGGCCCGTGCTCGGCGTGATGGGCTGCTACTGCGTGTAGGACCTCCATCGGGAAGCCCCTCCTCGCCAACTCGGCCACGGCCAACGTCACGTGGTCCAGGCGTTCCCCTAGGGGCGAGAGAACGTAGGCGCCATCCTCACGCTCGGCATAACAAGGTGCCTTCATTATGTCGTGGAGGATGGCGGCTGCCAGGACCACGTCCCTGTTCACCTCGGCTTTGTAGACCTGTTCTACCACGTCGCAGAGGGCCAGGGCCAACCTCACGGTCGCTATGGTGTGCTGGAGCAGGCCGCCCGGGTAGGCGTGGTGGTGCGACCTGCCCCCCGGGCTCCACTCGAGCGAGAACGACTGGCCTGTCAAGAGGACCTTCTGCTCCTCCAAGATGGAGCGGACCTTCTCCCTAAGGCCCGGGTCCTTTATCATGTCCACGTAGGGCATGAGCTCCCCTAAGCTGGCCAAGCCCGCCACCCCGCCTACTACCCCTGAGGGCCTTTTATCGCTGATGCCCCTCACAAGGCGAGCTTCTTCCCGAATTCCTCGGAGAAGGCTATTTCATCGAGGGGCCTCCTGGGCCTGGGAGGGGGCCTCTCGTCCGGGACCCCTATGGCCATCATGGCCACGACCTCAAGGCCCTCGGGGGCCTTCACTATGCGCCTCACGGCCTCCGGGTCGAAGGCGCCTATCCAGCAGGAGCCGTAGCCCAGGGCGGTCGCAGCCAGGGCCACGTGCTCCAGGGCTATCATGGCGTCCTTATCGTGCCACTTCGGGGACCTCATCGGGTCAGATAGGCAAACCAGCACCACGCTGGCGTCCGCTATGAACATCTGGCCCATGGCTGCCTTGGCCAGCTCCTTCTTTCGCTCCGGGTTCCTGACGACCACGATATACCAGGGTTGGAGATTCCTGGCGGATGGTGCCAGCCTAGCGGCCTCCAAGATGGCCTTTAAGTCCTCGGGCCTGACGGGCTCCCCGGGCTTATAACGCCTAATGCTCCTCCTCGATTTAACGACTTCAAAAAACTCCATGGGGTTCCCCGTCCCGCCCCGGTGGGTCAGCTCCCCTTGGGCCTTATTACGAATTCGCAGAACGGGTCCCCTTTGGCCAGGCATTTTACCTCCTTGATTTCGAAATCACGGCCGTAGATGCCCGAGAAAACGCCGGCTAGGCCGCCCCTGACCAAGTGGCCCATGGGCCTGTCCTTCTTGCCCTTGAAGGGGACGCACTCGAAGTTATCGTATAGCCTTATCACGAACTCCAAGTTGGCCTCATCGTATTTCACCACCTCGTAGCCGAACCAGCCGGCTGCCATGTGCAGGGCCAAGAAGGCTTTTATGGCGTCACGGCCCTTTAGCTTGTAGGCCTCCATGAGCTTCCGGGCGGCCAGCTGGCCAACTTGCTTTCCCATGTCGAAGAGTATGGCGTGGGCGCCCGTCCTGAACGTCCGGTCGAACCAACCGAACATGGTGCCCACGTCGTCCACGTTTAACAATATGGTCCTCTCGTCCAAGAATATGGTCTCGTGGGTGGTCCCGTTTATGGCCATGTCGCCTACCTTCTCCACGGTCACCTCGGCCTTGACCACGACGTCCAGTTTTTCTATTTCCCTTGCCAGTTCTTCCTCCGGGAGGCCTGAGTCAGTTATGTCCAGGAAGAAGATCATGTGGCCCGTTTCCTTGCCAGGCTCGGCCATCACGAAGCCGGATAATATATTAACGCCGAGTTCGGCCAACTTCGAGGCCACCTTGGCCAAGGTGCCCGGGACGTTCCGGCCATCTATGGCCAGTTGGGTGACCTCCCTCCCTGGTGCGTAAATGGCGCACGGCACCGAACGGGGCCTTTTGACGGCCAATTCCAGCACCATTATGGGGGAAGGGGGTATAAGCCTATAAATTGTTTGCGTTCTACTTTTACTGAATCTTGGTCCCTGGCTCCCACAATTTTGCCACGCACTTGCCCCTCCCCACGCCTAGGTGGTTGGCTATTGTCTCGCACTTCGTGAATAAGAGGAAGGCCAGGGGCTTGTCGTGCTCGTATTCTGTGAGCGTTTCTATGTTCCCCATGCCCTTCGCTATCACGATATCCGCTTCCCTGAAGGCCTTAAGGCATTCATCGGACGCCCACTCCAAGACCAGGCCCACGGAATCCGTTCCCGTGGTTATCAAGCGGTCGGCTACCTCGTCCATGCCGACGGCCAGGGCATCCTCCATGAGGGCGTCGTTTATGCAGGGCTTGGATTTCACGGCCACCGTGACCTCTGGCCCTAGGGCCCTTATCTCACGGACCAACAGGACATCGAAGGCTATCTCGCCAGCGTTGTCGGTCAGGTAGAGGACCTTCCGGGCCCTCCTGACGGCACCGTATATGGCTTCGATGTCGTCTATGGCCATGTTCTCCTCAGCCCCCTCTATAAGGGCCCTTAGGTCCTCGAAGCTGAAGTCGTGGCCTAGTATATCGAATTCCATGGCGTTCCCCACCACGGCGCAGAGGCAGGCCTTCCTGAACCTCTCGTAGGAGCCGGGGGCCCGATTTATGAGCTCCTCGGCCCAGGGCCTCATCCTCATGGCGGCTTTATTGCTGGCCTCCTTGACGGCCTTATAAGGGTCCGGGTTGCCCGTGAGGGCCTTTATGAGCCTATCACGCTTGGTCCCGACGATGGCTGGGACGGCATCCGGCTTGAACTCACGGGCCAGGAGCTTGGCCACCTCAACCACGACCTTCAGCCTCAGGGCTGGGTCCTCGGTGGCGTGGCAGACCTCCTTGTAGGCCCTGTGGACCATGCAGGGCAAGCAGGCTGCCGATACCTTCATGTCCTTTTCACCGCCGGGCGGTTAGGCGGGGAGGGCTATATAAGGACGTTGGGCCAAAAATGGCTTTAGGACCCCTTCTCGTCCCAGGCCTTGAGGGCCGCATCGGCCATCTCGGAAAGCAGGTCCTTGAAATCGGGCCTCCTCACCACGCTCCCGACCAAGACGCCCTCGGCACCAAGCATTATGGCGTCCCTGACGTCCTTGCCGCAGCTCACGCCGGCACCGCACATGGCTATTATATCTGGCTTGAGGGACTTGGCAATCCTCATGGCCTTCCTCAGCGATTCGGGCTTCTCGCTCGTGACAGAACGGCCCGTCCCTATGAGCTCGGGCGGCTCGAAGGCGAACATATCCGGCCCCAGCCTCACGACCATGTTGCAATACCTGAGCCTGGCGCAGCACACGAGCGTCATGAGACCGAGCTCCTTGCACCTATCCACTATCATCTTTATCTCCAGGTAGTCGAGCCTCTTCTCAGCGTGGTTCACGAGCGTGCCTGTTGCGCCAGCCGCCAGTATGGACTCAGGCGGCACGTGGCCCGTCCTGCGGCCCGGTTCCACGGGGTCGACGTGCTGGGCGAAGACGGGTATGGAGACCTCCCTGGCCACGAGGGCCAGGTCGACCAGGGGAGGAGCTACTATAATGCATATGCCTTTCTCCTCGCTCACCTCCTCGGCTATCTTGGCTTTCTCGAGGGCCTTAACGCCCATGGCCTCTGGGTAAGCCTTGAAGTTGACCAATATTATCGGCGGGTGCATGGCCTTCATGGCCAGCACCGCTTCCAAGGGCCTTACTTCTTGACCTTGACGAATCTCGGCCTTATCTTCTCGAGTATCTTCGGCAACGTCGTGTATTCGAGCTGCTCGGGCGGGAGCCTGTGGGGCTCGAAGGGGCCGTGGGCACGCATGTAGTTCGCTATCTGGTTGGCCAGGGCCCTCGCATAATCAAATGCCGGGTCGTCAAACAGGTCGACGGGCCCTAGCAGGGTGGCGTCCTTGACTTGGAAGCCCAGGGCCACGACCCTCGGGGGCCCGTCAAACCTCGTGCAGCGTGCATCCCTCTGGCTCACGGGCATCAGCGGCCCGTAGTGGGAGCCACGCATCCACCCTGGGACGAGGTGCGGGAAGGAGAAGGCCTCAAGGACCTCGCCGAGGGCCGGGAGGCCGTGCTGGATCCTGAGTATGGCCACGGGGTCGTCCTTGCCCACGTATCGGCCGGCTATGAGGCTGAGGACGGTCGTGCTCGTCACGGCGCAGATCATGCCGTCCGACTTCCTGAACACCCTCTCTATGACATACCTGTGCGGGTCCCCTATGAGGCCCAGCAGGTCATACATCTCCTCCGGGCAGCTGAGGTCCACGTAGGCGCCTTCTACCACGTCGAGGACCCTGAACTTGAAGCCCTCGTGCATGCTCGGGTCGATCACAAGGCCCGCCGTGCAGAACGGGTCGGCGAAGATGCGGAACAAGGGCAGGTTCCAGGCGCCCGCAGAGCTCTTGTCGGCCATGAGGACTACTATGGGCTCGCTGGGCCTCTCCTCGAACTCCATCTCGGCCACTCCTGGCCCGAGGCCCCTCACGGTCCCTGAGAAGGCCTCCTTCAATAGGTCCTGCCCGGCCCCATAGAGGTGCATCTCCCTGGCCTTATCGGCAGCTGCCCTGAAGGCCTCCCAGGCCAGCTCGTGGACCTTTGGGTCATCTTCGCCCCTCTCGTGGGACATTATGAGCTCTATGTCGTCGCCGCAGTTCGTCACGTAGAAGTCCTTGATGGTCCCTTCATCACGCCCCCTGGCCAGGACGCTCCTGCATACGTCGAGCAGCTCGGGCGGGACGACGTGATGGCCGGCTATACTCCCTACATCACACTTGATTACCGAGATGGTGGTTTTTCCCACCTATACCACCGGCCCTTTATCCAGCCTTAGTTTATTAAGGTTTGTGGTAACCGAACCCGGATAATGCCCGTGGGGAAGCCCGAGGTCCTCTTCGTGGATTGCCTGGGCACGGTGAGGGGGGCTCGCCCGGCGACGCTGGACGTGGTGGGGGCTGGCCCCAGGTCCATAGCTGGCGTCCTAGAGCACCTCGGCTGCCGGGTGCTCATGACGACCCCAAAGAGGGCCCTGAGGATGCGGCGTGAAATGGGAGATTTCGACGTCCTCATGCTCAGCGCCATGACGCCCGACCTCCCCGGGGCCTGGAAGGTGGCCCACAGGTGGCGGGAGCTCAACGGGGGCCCTGTCCTGCTCGGTGGGCCAGCTTGCTCTGATCCCCTGAGGGCTGTCGAGAAAACAGGTTGCGATCTCGGCGTCGTAGGGGAGGGAGAATGGACAGTAGAAGAGCTCTGGTCATCAGGGCTCAAGGATGGAGTCCTCCCCGGAGAAGAAGCCTTGTCAGAGATAAGAGGCATAGCCTTCAGGTCCAGGGATGGCTCCGTGTGCTTCACGGGGCTCAGGCCAGCCAGCACCAGGTCAGAGCTGGATGAGCTCCCCCTCCCCTCGGCCAGGGCCGTCAGAGGATACCCGTTCTACTGGGCATGCAGGATATACGTGGAAGTGCTCAGGGGCTGCAGCAACTACTACAGGACCGAGATGCCTTTCCCGGACGGGAGGGCTTGCACGGGCTGTGGCTCCTGCCGCTCCGGGCCGCTGAGGGCCCGCTACTACTGCC
>CAZVRS010000020.1:11918-13012 GCA_964630115.1 uncultured Candidatus Bathyarchaeia archaeon
TGCACGGGCTGTGGCTCCTGCCGCTCCGGGCCGCTGAGGGCCCGCTACTACTGCCCCGAGGGCATACCTCCCGGCTGCGGATACTGCTCCGTCCCGAGCCTCTTCGGGCCTTCCAGGAGCCGCTCCAAGGAGAAGATAGTGGAGGAGATAAGGTCCCTCGTCCGCCAGGGCGTCAGGAGGATAGTCCTATCTGCCTCCGACATCTTGGACTACGGCCGGGACCTGCTGGTGGAGCCCGAGCCCCTCACCGACCCCAGGGAGCCACCTGCCAACCTAAAGGCCCTCGAGGAGCTGTTCAGGTCCGTATGCTCCCTGCCCGAGGTCGAGAAGGGCGATGTGGTAGTCATGTTGGAGAACGTGAAGCCCTGCCTCGTGGACGAGGAAGTAGCCGAGCTTTTGGGCCGATACTTCGAGGGCACCACGGTCAACGTAGGCGTTGAGACAGGTTCTCCAGAGCACGCCCGCAAGCTTGGGAGGCCCTCCAGCCCCAAGGAGGCCATAAGGGCCATAAGGCTGCTCAGGAAGGCCGGCCTAAGGCCCCAGGCATACTTCATACACGGCCTCCCGGGCCAGGATGAGGAAACGGTCGAGCTGACCTTGAGGGCCATGGAGGAAGCCGTCAAGGCGGGGGCGGAACGCATAATAATGTATAGGTTCAGGTCCCTCCCCATGTCGGCTTTCGGGGATTTCCCGAGCGGGCCCCCGGCCGCCAGGGACCCCTTGAGCCACAAGCTCGTGGAGAAGGCCAAAGCCCTGAACGAGGCCCTAAAGGCCAGGTGGAAGGGGAAGCGCACGGAGGTCGTGGTGGCATGCAGGTATCCGGGCCGGGAGGGCTACCTGGTGGCATACCCCATGAGGCACGGGCCCGTGGTCTTACTGAAGGGCTCCGAGGGCCTGATAGGGGCCGTCCTAGAAGTCAGGATAACGGACATCATATCGGACAGGATGGTGCTGGGCCAGGTCTAGCCGTGCTTGACCATGAACTTGGCTATGGTGTTCAGCTGGATTTCCTTCGTCCCCTCGTATATCTCCGTTATCTTTGCGTCCCTGTAGAAGCGCTCGACATCGTAATCGCCTATGTATCCGTAGCCGCC
>CAZVRS010000021.1:0-8905 GCA_964630115.1 uncultured Candidatus Bathyarchaeia archaeon
GCCCTATGGCCAAGACGACATCCCGGGCCCTGAGCAGGTTTGAGGGATCGGGGTTCCCTTCCTCCAGCGTTATCTCGACATCGCCCGTCCGGCTGTCTATGGACAGCTTGACGCCCAGGCTGGCCTCTATCTCCTTCTTCACGGATCCGTTGGGCCCTATGAGGACGCCCACACGCTCCATGGGGATGCGGACGTGCAGGCTACTCGACATGGCCCCTCACCATCCCGAGGGCTTCCTCCAGGCTCGGGACGGGGACGCCCAGCTTGGAGAAATACCTGAGTATGTTCCTGAGGTCCCTCTCCAAGAAGAACTCGGCCATGGGGTGGTCCAGCGTGACGGCCTGCGATAGGTCGAACAGGACCGGCTCGTCTTCCCATATCATCACGTTATACTCGCTCAGGTCCCCGTGGACGAGCTCGGCCTCCTGGTATAGCTTCCTGACGTATTCCATGAGCTTCCAGAAAACGCCCTCCGGGTCCTCAAGCTCTACCTCCTTTATCAAGGGGGCCGGTATGCCGTCCTGACCTATGAACTCCATGACGAGGACGTTCTTCTCTATGTCGATCGGCTCGGGGACCCTCACGCCAGCGTCGAGAGCCCTCTTCAGGTTCCTGAACTCCTTCCTGGCCCAGGCGTAGACTAAGGCCCTGGTGCTCCGGCCCAGGAGGCCCTCAAACCTGGGGTCCCCCTCCATGTAGATCAATCGGCCCTTCTTGAACTCGGCCGTGGATGTCAGGTATATCTTTATGGCTATCTCACGGCCGTCCGGCATCTTGCCCCAGAAGAGCCGGCATTCCTTCCCAGCCTTTATGCACCCGTATATCTCGCCTATCGTCCCCTTCACCATGAGCTTGTAGACGCTCATGAGGGTCGCCCGGTCGAATACCTCCTCGAAGGCCTCGAAGTCCTCGCTGCGCTTGAACTTCATCCTCTGCCTTATCTCGTAGAGGGCCTCACGCCTCGATATCTTCTCGGCCAGCTTGCGGGACAAAGGAACTCACCTGGCATTCTTCATATGGTCAGCTTGCCCTCACGCCTCAGCCACTCCGCCTGGTTCTTCGTATATCGCCATATTATGTCTCCACGCTTGTCACGTTGGAAGTCCCAGGGCGACACCAGCACCACGTCGCCGGGCCTTATCCAGATGCGCCTCTTCAGCTTCCCCCTTATGCGGCACAAGCGCTCGTGGCCATCCTGGCACTTCACCAAGGCTCTGTCGTAGCCTAGCAGCTTCACTACCACGCCGTAGACGTCCCCTGGCCCAGGCTCCATCATGTTCTCCAGCTCTTCCTCGCTTATTATCTTCCTCTTGCCCATGCCGATACTCCCCTGTCCGAGGGCCCAATTTAAGGATTACGTAGGAGGCAGACGCCTAGGCGTGAGCTGGCGCCCCGGCCGGGATTTGAACCCGGGTCGTGCGGGCGACAGCCGCACATTCTAGGCCGGGCTGAACTACCGGGGCACTCCCTCGGGCCTTAGGGAAGAGGCCCTCTTATAAGCATTATCGGATGCGGGTGCCGGTTCAGCCTTTATGAACCCGGCCCGCCCGGGCCTACTGGTGCCCTGATGTCCCAGCCGTTCTCGGGCGTGGGCTACGTGCCCTCCGCTGACGAGCTGATAGACATAGCCTTCGGAAGGGCTTCTAGAAGGGCCGTTAAGGTCCCGAAGGGGCCAGTTGAAGCCCGTGTGAGGGCCAAGGAGAGGGACAGGATAAGGATAGCTGGCTCCGTCCTGGCCGGGAGGCTGAAGAGCATAGTCCAGAGGTTCCCGGACCTAGAACGGATACACCCCTTCTACCGGGAGCTCGCAGACGTGCTCGTCGGGGTTGACGAGCTCAAGAAGGCCCTCGGGGCGCTGATGAAGGCATCGAGGATAATAGAGAAGCTACGCAGGACCTACCTCCTGGAGCTCAGGAGGGCTTCTACCATATCCGAGGCCGGGAGGCTCAGGCGTGAGGCCTACGGCCGCATGGCCTCCGTGGTGAAGAAGATAGCCCGTTACCTAGACTTCCTCAGGGACGCCGTCCCGAAGCTGGCCAAGCTGCCCTCGATTGACCCGGAGGTGCCCACGATAGTCGTGGCCGGCTACACGAACGTCGGGAAGAGCTCGCTTGTCAAGGCCGTATCGACCGCCAAGCCGGAGGTGGCCAGCTACCCCTTCACGACGAAGAGCATAGTGCTGGGCCACAGGGACACGCCACACGGCCGTATCCAGATAATAGATACGCCCGGGCTGCTCGACAGGCCCCTCAGCGAGCGGAACCGCATAGAACTTCAGGCCATCCTGGCCCTGAAGCACTTGGCGGACGTCATAATATTCCTGATAGACCCGACCCCCACGTGCGGCTTCCCCCTCGAGAGCCAGCTCAGGCTCCTGGAGGAGGTCAGGGAGAGCTTCCCGGATACGCCCATGATAATAGCCGTGAACAAGGCCGACATAGCGACGGACGAGCAGATAAGGGCCGTCAGGGGGGCCGTAGGACAGGACATCCACGTCATAAGCGCCCTCAGGGGCGATGGGCTGGAAGAGCTCATGAGGGAAGCCGTGGAGGTCATGTTCAGCCGGGAGGGCCAACTGGGCCCGCAGGCCGAGGGCCCTTAAGTCCCCAAGGCAACCCGGGGCCGGGGCGGTGTGCTTGCGTGCCTGGAAAGCCCGTAGGGCAGCCATGGTCGGCCGCTTCCAGCCCATCCACAAGGGCCACCTGAAGGCCATGTTGGACATACTGTCCCAATTCGACGAGCTCGTCGTGGTGCTCGGCAGCGCCCAGCTTAGCCACGAGCTGGACAACCCCTTCACGGCGGGCGAGCGGATGGTCATGATAAGGCTGGCCCTCTCCCATGCGGGCATCGGGCCCGACCGCTACTGGATAGTGCCCGTCCCGGATGCTCCCATGCACACCGTCTGGGTCCCCATGGTCCTGGCCTACTGCCCGAGGTTCGAGGTCGTCTTCTCGAACGAGCCTCTGACGAGGCGCTTATTCGAGGAGGCGGGCTTCGAGGTAAGGCCCATACCTTTCTTCGAGCGGCACCTCTACTCCGCCACCGAGGTCAGGCACAGGATGCTCTCCGGTGAGCCCTGGGAGGAGCTGGTCCCGGAGCCCGTGGCCGAATACATAAAGGCCATAGGGGGCGTGGAGCGCCTCAGGGAGCTGGCAAGGACGGACAAGGTCGTCAAGCCCTGAGCTTGGACAAGATGAGCTCGAGCAGTTCCTCCCTCACGAACTTGAGGACCTCAGGCGTGTCCACGTCGGCCCACGCCATCCCCGTGGCATCCAGGGCCTTGAACTCCACGCCCCTGGACACCAGGAAGTTCACGCAATCGCTCACGCTGACCCTGAAGGATCTCAGGGCCAATTTCTCGGCGGCCCAGAACATGAGTTCGTTGCAGGCGAACACGCCCGTGTCATAGGCATCCCAGGCCTCAAGGCCCTTCCCCAAGGCCCTTATGAGGCCATCGGGCCCCATGGCTACCTTGGTGGCCTCCCCCGGGTCGAGCAGGTATCTGCCTTCCCTGTCCACGCAGAGGCCCAGGGGCCCAGACCTCATGGCCAGCTCCACCAGGCCGGGCTCGAAGACGTGGTCCGCCATGACCATGATGAAGTCCTCGGAGCCCACGGCCTCCCTGGCCCTGAGGAGCGATATGCCGTTCTCCCTCCAGTATTCTGGGTTCCTCACGACCTCAACGCCCTCGAGGCCTGAAAGGGCCTTCTCGACCTCCCTGCTCCTGTAGCCGGTCACCACGACGAACTCCTCGAGGCCTGCGGTCCTCAGTGTCCTTATGGCCAGGTCGAGCAGGGTGAGGCCCTCACGGACCTCTATGAGGACCTTGGGCACCCTATATGTGATGGGCTTGAACCTCTCGCCCTTCCCGGCGGCGAGTATGACGCCCAGCAAGATAGCCCACCCCGGCTGAGAGGCGGCTACGCCATGCTGTTGGAGGCCGGAGGGGAAATAGCTTTCCCCAGGGGAGGCCCTCAGCCCCTCACACGCACGTATATTATGCCGCACTTCGTCTCCTCGACCTCTATGTCCGGGTCCTCCCGGGCGGCCTCGACCAACATGCGCCTGAACTCATCACGCCTGGCGTCGAAGCCGTAGGCATCGTGCATCCACATGAATATCTGCCCATCGCACATCTGCCTGTCCTTGACGCCCTCGGCCCTAAGGGCCCTGTAGGCCGCCTTGACCATGTCCCTGAAGGCTTCCTTCCTCAGCTCCTCGAAGCTCGGGACGCCCGACAAATCCCGCACCTCAGGGCTTGGTGGGGCCGCCCGGATTTGAACCGGGGTCGCGAGGGCCCAAGCCTCGCAGCCTGGACCTGGCTAGCCGACGGCCCCCGCTACGCCATCTGGCTCAAGGCTGATAAACCTTTCCCGGAGGAATTTAAGCCCTCGTGTATATACAAGTTTTTAGAGGGGATGGAGGGCCGGATGTCCGGTCCTTATGTGGGATGCTCAAAGGGGGACGGGGAGTAAGGTGATATATTCACTCCACCCATCATCGTGTATTGATTCATATCAAGCCTTTATTTATTACTTCCTCAGCCCCCGGCCCGCCCGGGATGTGGGGAGCAGAGCTGAGGACGCCTCCGAACCTCAGGGTCGTGAAGGCCCTCGCCTCGCCCATCAGGGCCCAGATACTGGACCTCCTGGCCAGGGGCCCCATGTCCTACACGGAGCTGATGAGGAGCCTCGGCCTTTCCCCGGACAGGGATGCTGGCAAGTTCGCCTACCACCTGAAGACGCTCGTGAAGGCCGGCCTCATCAGGCCCGGGAGGGACGGGGGCCGCTACGAGATAACGGACCTCGGCAGGCTGGCCCACGGCATGATGGAGGGCCTGGAGGAGCGCATGGCACGCAGGAGGAGGATGGTCGTCAGGACGTCCAGGCTGGCCATAGAGGAGTTCGACAAATCCAGGATCGCCGAATCGCTCGTCAGGGAAGCAGATGTCCCATCTGAGCTGGCGTCCAGGATAGCTGCCGAGGTAGAGGAGAAGCTCAGCATGATAAGGGTGAAATACCTGACGGCCCCGCTGATAAGGGAGCTTGTCAACGCCGTCCTGTTGGAGAAGGGCCTTGAGGAATACAGGCACAAGATGACGAGGGTCGGCCTGCCCGTCTACGACGTGAGCCAGCTGCTCTCCAGCTCGCCAACATGGGCCGTGAGGGAAGAAGCGTGCGACAAGGTCCTCGAGGAATACGCCCTCATAGGGGTCCTATACAGGGACGTGGCAGATGCCCACCTGTCGGGCTCCCTCCACATAGAGGACCTGAGGCACTGGGCCCTCGGCCCATCGGCCATATGCCACGACCTAAGGCCCCTATTCTCCTCCGGCCTGCCGCCCTCCTGGACGGGCTTCAGGACGAAGCCGCCCCGGGACCTGGGGGAGGCCCTGACGGTCGTCAAGCTCACGCTCAGCTCATGCTACTGCGAGGTCAGGACGGAACAGGTCCTGCCCTTCTTCAACATATTCCTGGCGCCCTTCTTCTCCGACCGTGAGGAGGCGGCTAGGGAGCTCAGGAGGTTCCTATTGGAGCTCGCTGGCCTCGGCTCCATGGGCAAGAATCACGTCATAACGCTCGGCGTCGAGCTGTCCGTCCCGGACCTCCTGAGGGAGGTTGTCCTCCCCGGCCCCGGTGGGAAGCCTTCATCCTGCGAGGAGGTGGGCGAGAAGGCCCTCGAGCTGGCCGACGTGCTGCTCGAAGTCCTGAGGGACCTGGTCCTCCCGCCTGTGGGCCTCGTCGTAAGGGCTGGCCCCAGCTTCGATGAGGAATTGCTGCTCAAGGCCCACGGGCTGACGGCCCGTAACAGCTCCCCGGTATTCGCCCTGGATCGGGAGCCCGTCGTCATGGCCTTCGACGGTTCCGCCTTCAGGCCGGATTGGACCGGTGATTGGGAACTCGACCTCCTGAGGGTGGGCAGGATGGGGCGTGTGGTCCTTAACCTGCCGAGGCTTGCCTACGAGGCCGGGAGGGACCTAGAGGGCTTCCTAGCAGGCCTCAGGGACCTGCTGGAAATAGCAGTCAGGGCTTCCGCCCAGAGGAGGTCGATACTGAACGAGAGAGGGCGCAGGAGGCTCATGCCGGGCATAATGGCCGACGTGAACGGCGACTCCTACATAAGGATGGCCCACTCCGCCTACCCGGTAAGCTTCGTGGGCCTCCCGGAGGCCTGCCTAGCCCTCTCGGGCCAGATGCCCCAGGACGGCCAAGAAGGCCTTAAGACGGCCCTCAAGATCCTCGACGCCCTCAGGTCGGGCCTTGAGGCCTACTGGAGCAAGGCCGACATAAGGTGCCCCCTCTCGGCCTCAGCTGGCTCTGGTGTGGCAGAGAGGATGGCCAACCTGGACGTTGAGAAGTATGGGTGGTCCAAGGTCAAGGTGCTCGGGCCGAGGGAAAAGCCGTCTTACACGGTCGGGAGGATGGCGCCCGACGGCAGCCTGGGGCCGGAAGAACTCATGGAGCTAGAAGGCCTGCTCCACGGGAGGACGCCAGGAGGGCACTTGCTCTTCTTGGCGCCCGATGAGGAGGCATCGCCGGAGGAGCTGGCCCAGCTCACCTTGGAGGCCTCCAAGAAGGGCGTGAGGGCCATATCATACCCATCTGAGATAACGTATTGCTCTGCCTGCTCTTCCTCCTTCAAAGGCCACTTCCCCAAGTGCCCGTTGTGCGGGCGTGTGAGCACCATAGTGAGGCTCGTCAGGGTGCCCGAGGGCTACGTGAGGGAGCCCGTGGGGGTGAGGATAGGTGGGTGAGCGGGCAGACGGACCTCAGGAATTTCGTTTGGCACGAGCATGTAAAAATCAAGCTGATGTTCTCAGGCCATTTAACACGAAGGTGCAAAGGCATGCGTGTCAGCCCCCGGGCCACGTAAGGCCTGGTGAGGGGATGCAGGTCGAGGTCGGGCAGGTCATAACCGACGTGGAGCTGAAGAGGCTCATGCCCAAGGTCAGGACCTCCAGGCTCACCATGGAGGAGTTCGACCCGAAGAAGATAGCCGACTCGCTCGTGAGGGAGGCTGGCCTCAGCAGGCCCATGGCCGAGCATGTGGCCAGGGAGGTCGCTGACATAATAATGAGGGCCCGGCTTAAGTTCCTGTCCGCCCCGCTGATAAGGGAACTGGTGAACTACGTCCTGCTGGCCCACGGGCTTGAGCAGGCCAGGATGAGGTATACCAGGGTGGGCATGCCCGTCTACGACGTGGATAAACTGCTCGAGAAGGGCCTGAACGAAAATGCGAACCTCATGGTGAACCCGGAGAGCATCCACAAGTGGGCTGCCGACCGCCTGTTCATAGAGCACGCCCTCTTGACCATGCCGGGCCACATAGCCGATGCCCACATGAGGGGCCTCATACACATCCACGACCTCGAATACTGGTCCGTCGGCAGGCCCTTCTGCTGTTCCCACGACCCCAGGTTCATACTAAGGAGGGGCTTGGTCATAGACGGGACAGGCCTCCACTCGGCCGTGGCCGGGCCAGCCAAGCACTGGGAGGTAGCCATATGCCACATGTGCGAGTGGCTCGGCGCCATGCAGGTCCACTGCGCAGGCGGGCAGGGCCTGGAATACTTCAACATATTCTTGGCGCCCTTCTTGGCCGGCAGGCCCTACCGCGAGTACAAGCAGGCAGCCCAGATGTTCATTTATAACATGGAGCAGATGTATGTGGCCCGTGGAGGCCAGGTGGTCTTCAGCTCCATAGCTGTCCAGCCTGACGTGCCCGACTTCGTGGCCGAGCTCCCGGCCGTGCTGCCTGGGGGGAAGGTAAGCGAATCCCTGACCTACGGAGACTTCGAGGAAGAGGCCCGCCTTTTCTTCAGGGCCATAGTCGAGGTCTACCTAGAGGGCGACTGGTTCGGCAAGCCGTTCAACTTCCCGAAGCTGGAGGTCAAGCTGACGGAAGAGGCCCTTGAGAAGTGCGAGGAAGAATACCTGCTCGTCTCGAAGCTGGCCGCCAAGTTCGGGACGCCCTACTTCCTGAACCAGATACCGGACTACATGCCCAAGATAAGCCACAGCCAGTGCTGCCGCCTCATATTCGGGGCCGAGAACGACGAGAGGGACCTAGAGGACTTCTACGAGGGCCGCATAAGGATGACCTGCCTCCACTACACGACTGTCAACCTCCCCAGGATAGCCTACGAGGCAAAGGGAGATGACGACCGCCTGTTCGACATACTGGCCGAGAGGATGGAGCTGGCCAAGGAGAGCTTGCTCATAAGGCGCCAGATAGTGGCCAAGGCCCTGAAGAGCGGCCGCCTGCCCCTCCTGGCCATGGACGTTGGCAACGGCGAGACCTACTACCCGCTCGACCGTGCTTGGCACAACATAGGCTTCGTGGGCCTTAACGAGATGCTCAAGGCCCACACGGGCTACGAGCTCCACGAGGATTGTGAGGCCTGGCGCTTCGGCCTCAAGGTCATCAAGTTCATGAGCGAGACCTGCAACGAGTATGCGGAGGAGACGGGCCTAAGGTGGGCCCTCCTCCAGACGCCAGCCGAGTCCTGTGCCCACAGGCTGGCCCTGATCGACCTGAAGGAGTTCGGCGACAAGGCCGTCGTCCAGGGCGACAGGCGAACCGGGGCCGTTTACTACACGAACAGCTCCCACGTCAGGCCCTCAGCGGACATACCGCTCCTCAAGAGGATAATGATTGAGGCCAGCTTCCACCCGCTCACGACCGGAGGAGCCATAACGCACGTCTGGCTGGGCGAGAGGAGGCCAGACCCAGGCTCCCTCTGGGCCCTGACGAAGAAGATAGCCACGAAGACGAACGCCTCCTACTTCGCCCACACGCTCGACTACACGGTCTGCCCGAAGTGCTGGGCCACAGAGCCAGGCCTCCTCGACCGCTGCCCGAGGTGCGGCTACGAGGGCGTGGAATGGTATAGCCGTGTGACGGG
>CAZVRS010000021.1:9005-12723 GCA_964630115.1 uncultured Candidatus Bathyarchaeia archaeon
CCGACCTGTGGGCGAGGGAGGCCACGTAACGCTCAATCAACTTCCTTAAGGTCTTTTCGTCCAGCCAATCCGGCACGTCGAGTTCTATCACTACCTTCTTCACGGCCTCCTCCTCCATAACCCTGGAAGACTTGGCTGGCTTATAAGGTCGGGCTCCCAAGGCTCGGCCATCGATGGGTAATGGACAGCCCTACTTCACGGCCCCGAGTATCAGTGCCAAGAGGGCCATTCTGACCACTACGCCAGAGCGGACCTGCCTGAAGTAGCGTGCATAAGGCGTCCTATCGACCTCGGGCGCTATCTCATCCACCCTCGGGAGCGGGTGGAGTATTATCAGGTCGTCCTTGGCCTCCTCCAGGGTCTTCAGGTCGACCCTGTAGGAGCCCTTCACCTTCTCATACTCCATGGGGTCTGCGAACCTCTCCTTCTGGATGCGGGTCACGTATAGCACGTCGAGCTCGGGCAGCACGTCCGCTAGGTCGGTTGCCTCCACGACGGGTATCTTGCCCTCTATCTCCTCCAGGACCTCACGCCTCATCCTGAGCAGCGGGGGCGATATGAGGTAGAGCTTCACGTCATACATGGACAGGGCGTAGGCAAGCGAGTGGACGGTCCTGCCATACCTCAGGTCGCCCATGAGCCCTATGTTGAGGCCGTCTATGCGGCCTTTCTCACGCCTTATCGTGTATAGGTCGAGCATGGCCTGGGTCGGGTGCTCCTCGGCCCCAGAGCCAGCATTTATTATGGGCTTGCTGGAGAACTCAGCTGCCAGGCGGGCAGAGCCCTCCTTTGGGTGCCTTATGACTATGGCATCTGCGTAGTTCTCGACCACACGGACCGTGTCGGCTAAGTTCTCGCCCTTCATTATGGAGGCTGCCTCTGGGCCAGCGAAGCCTATGGTGGCCCCTCCGAGCTTCTTCATGGCTACCTCGAAGCTCAGGCGGGTCCTCGTGCTGGGCTCGAAGAACAAGAGGGCCAGGACCTTGCCCTTCAGCATGTCGGAGCCCTTGTCGTATAGGGGCTCCATGGCTTCTGCCACATCGAGGATGTAATCGAGTTCCTCACGGGTGAAATCCCTTATGGAGACCACGCTCCTGCCCTCGAAGCCCAAGGCCAGCCCCGCCACACGGGGGCCCGAGGGCGCATAAATGGCTTCTTCCGGCGGGCCAATCAAGAGCGGGGCCTGGCCCCTCATGGCTTAAGCACGGCCGTGCCACCAAGGCCCTTAAGCCACGCCCACGGCCCCATACCGGTAGGGCTGGCCCATGTCGTCCGAGAGGCCGACGCTGAGGGTGGCCAAGATAAGGGAGGGGACGGTCATAGACCACATAACGGCCGGGAACGCCCTCCTCGTCCTGAGGATTCTGGGCATAACGGGCCGTGAGGGCTTCATAGTATCCGTGGCCATGAACGTCCCGAGCGGGAAGCTCGGGAAGAAGGACATAGTCAAGATAGAGGGGCGTGAGCTCAGCCAGGAGGAAGTGGACAAGATAGCCCTCATAGCGCCGAGGGCCACGATAAACATCATAAGGGATTACAAGGTCGTCCAGAAATACCGGGTCAGGCTCCCGAAGGTCATAAAGAACATAATCAGGTGCAGGAACCCAGCTTGCATAACGAACGAGAGGGAGCCCGTCGAGCCCAAGTTCTACGTCATATCCGAGGATCCGCTCAGGCTGAAATGCCATTACTGCGGCAGGATAATGGAGCGCTCCGACGTGCTGGCCTGCCTATATAAGGGCTCCACGGGTCCCTAGGCCTGCTCGCCCGTGAGGAGCAATATGGCCTTCGCCAGGTCCCCTCCGGCCTGCTCGAGGGCAGCCCTGGCTTCCTCGAGGCTCACGCCAGCCTGCTGGGCCACGAGCTGGACGTCTTCCTCCGGTATGGCCGGCTTCTCCTCCGCAACCGCCTCCTCCCTCACACGGCCCGGGAGGACTTGGTATACCATCTGGCCCCCGAACTCCACCATGACGACCTCTGGCTCCTCTATGATGATGGCCTTGCCCGGCATCTTCAGGACCACTTCCTCAACGCCCTCGAGGGGCCTCATGTTCATGCCCATCTGCTTCATCATGCGCCTCATGGCCCTGGGGGACAGCCTCCTCAAGGCCTCGGGCCTCCCGCCATAAGGGCCCTCGGGCCTTAAATTAGCTCTCGGTCAGGAGGAACCCTTCCCGGCCACGCCCGACCTGACCTTAACGGCCACCCCACGCCTGAAGAAGAGCATCTCCCGGCCGGACAACAGGGCCTTGCCGACCGCAAGTAGGCGCCCATTCGGCCCTACGACGATGACCTCATCGCCCGGCCTTATCTCGGGGTCGGCCTCGAGCACGTGCTTGGCGAACACGCTCTTCCCCTCGGCCACGAAGGGGGCAGCTTCCCCGGCCACCACTACCTTGTGCCTGCGGCCCAGGAAGCCCGACAGCCTCTCGGCACCGTGTATGGTGAGCGATAAGAGGCCATCCGAGGCCCTGAGGGTCGCAAGGAGCCGTCCCCTGAGCCTGACGTGCCTTATCCGGCCCGTCTTCGACCGGACTACCTCTACCTCGTCCGGGAAGAGGACTTCCCCGGCCCCAGGGCCGAACTGGTAATCGGCCACGGCCCTCAGGCGCCTCAGGTCGAGTTCCCTCACGACCTCCGGGTCCATGTGCTCCCGGGGGACTTCATTAGGCAGAGCTAAATAACCTCCCCGCCTCGGGCATAATGGTCATGAGGACGTGCGAGGTCTGTGGCAGGGAGATAGTGGGGCCAGCTTACCTGGCCATGATAGAAGGGGCCGAGCTCGTGGTCTGCGCCGATTGCACGAGGTATGCCAAGTGGTTCAGGAAGCTCGGGAGGAGGGAGCACAGGCCCGGCCAGGCCAGGGCCCGCAGGCCCACGCAGCGTGCCAGGGAGATGACGGCCTCCCTCTTGCGCAAGGTCGAGAGGGCCGAGGAGCTAGAGCTCGTGGAGGACTTCGGCAGGAAGGTCAAGGAGGCCCGTGAGGCCAAGGGCCTCACGCAAGAGGAGCTGGGCAAGATGATAGGGGAGAAGGCATCCGTCATAAGCCGCATAGAGTCGGGCAAGATGGCGCCCGATTTCTTGCTGGCGAGGAAGCTGGAGCATGCCCTGGGCATAAAGCTCCTCGTCAGGGCCAAGGAGGGAGAAAAGACCGTTGTGAGGGCCTCCAGGCCGCCCGAGGTCGGGCTGACGCTCGGGGACTTAATAGCCATGTCCTCTAAGGAGGAGAAGGGTTAGGTCATGCCCAGGAAGCCGAGGGCCATAATCGTCGAGAGGAGGCTCCCGGGCCAGAAATCCCATCTGGACGAACTCAGGGCCCTGGCGGAAGCAGCTGGTTATGAGGTCGTGGGGCAGCTCGAGCAGGTGAGGGAACCCGACCCAAAGTATCAGATAGGCTCCGGCAAGGCCAAGGAGCTGGCCGAGATGGTGAAGCGCCTAAAGGCCGATGTGGTCATATTCGATAACGAGCTGAAGCCCGTCCAGGCCTACAACCTGGCCAAGCTGACGGGCGTGGAAGCCATAGATAGGTTCCAGCTCATACTCCAGATATTCGCCCAGAGGGCCTCAACACGGGAAGCACAGCTCCAGGTGAAGCTGGCAGCCCTCAGGTATGAGCTCGTCAGGGCGAAGGAGAAGGTCCGATTGGCCAAGATGGGGGAGCAGCCGGGCTTCATGGGCTTGGGCAAGTATGAGGCCGACATCTACTACGAGATGATAA
>CAZVRS010000022.1:0-11660 GCA_964630115.1 uncultured Candidatus Bathyarchaeia archaeon
AAGCACATGTTGGCCGTGGAAGCCATAATGAGGGCCCTGGCCCGCAGGCTCGGGGAAGACGAGGAGCTCTGGGGCCTGACGGGCCTGCTGCACGACCTGGACTACGAGGAGACTAAGGACGACTTCACCAAGCACGGCCTCAGGTCGGCCGAGATGCTTGAGGGCCTGTTGCCCGAGGAAGCACTACACGCCATAAGGGCCCATAATGACCTAACGGGCGTTAAGCCCGAGACGAAGCTCGACCTAGCCCTTAGGGCCTCGGATGCCCTATCGGGCCTCATAGTGGCCTCGGCCCTCGTCATGCCGCATAAGAAGCTGGAGGAAGTAAGGGTGAAGACGTTGAAGAAGAAGTTCAAGGCCAAAGACTTCGCCAGGGGCGTCGACAGGGACCGGATAAGGCTCTGCGAGCAATTGGGCCTGACCTTGGAGGAGTTCTTCGAGCTAGGCCTGGAGGCCATGAAGGCCATAGCGGACCAATTAGGGCTTTAAAACGGGCCTCACGGCCTCAACTGCTTTTTCAACTGCCTCCCTAACGACCTCGTAGGCCCTGATTAGGGCCCTGGCGTCGTCCGTGAGAATGGCCATGCCGCCTCCCGGCCCTCCCCGCTTGGTCAAGAGGATCTTCTTGCCCAACAGGCCCTCCAGCCTCTTGATATAGTTCAGGGCCTTCCTGTATGATATGCCCAGCTTCCTGCAGGCCCCCATTATGGAGCCTTCTTCTTCAACGGCCTTCAGCAGCTCGTAGCCCCCCTCGCCCAGCAGGGGTTTCCCGGATACCTCGAACCATATCTTGAACTTCACCTCCACGCCTGGCCACAAGGAACTCACCGTCAGCTTTAGTAGGCCCTCGGGCTTAAAGCCGGATGTCCCGGGAGGGGGCGGAGTGGCCAGCATCCGGCCGAGGCTCAGGGGATACGTGTGCATCATATGCGGGAAGAAGATGTGGGCCAACAGGAGGCCAGATAGGTGCCCTAAGTGCGGGAGCAACGTGATTAGGAAGACGAAGGAATACAGGTATGCGTGTGATAACAGGGCCTGCAAACATAACGTAGATGGCCTCTACTGCAAGCTTAAGGAGCCCTCCTTGACAGCAGATGGATGCAAGAGCTTCGAGCCCAGGAAGAAGTGAGCTGGGCTGCCCGGCTGTTTTCTTGAAGTCCTCCCTGCCTCGGGGGAAAGCCATATTAGGAACCTCCATACTCGCTCACACGGTCTTGGGGAAGGGAGGACCAGGGGTCGGCTCGGTCAGGAGGCTCTCCAAGTCCGTGGAGGACTACCTGGAGGCCATCTACGTCCTATCACGTGAGAAGGGATATGCAAGGGTCATGGAGATAGCCAGGGCCCTGGGCGTCAAGCCACCGAGCGTGACGCAGATGGTCAGGAAGCTGAGCGAGAAAGGGCTGGTGACCTTCGAGCGCTACGGGAGGATCAGGCTCACGGAGCTCGGCAGGTCGGTGGCCCAGAGGATAATGGGGAGGCACGAGCTCCTCAAGGCCTTCCTCAGGGCCTTGGGCGTCAGCGACCCGGTGGCCGAGGAAGACGCCTGCGCCATGGAGCACGTCCTCCACGACGAGACCATACGGGTGTTCGGGAAGCTGGCCGACTTCTTGCTCAACGCACCGGGCGACCTGAAGTGCCTTGAGTGCTTGAGGAAGGGCCGATACCTCTGCTTGGCCGGGCGCTGAACCCGGCTGCCAGGCTTATTAACTACGGCACGGCCCAGGGCCCGGTGGTAAAGTGAGGAGGTGGCGTGGCGGCAGGGGGCCTTCTGGGCCCTTAGGCCCGGGCGTTCTGACGCTCGCTGACGTGGAAGAAGGTGCCGAGGTCATCGTCAGGAGCGTGGTGGCTGGCTACGGTGCTGCTGGCCAGCTGGCCGAGATGGGCATAACGCCCGGCGCCATCGTCAAGGTGGTCCGCAAGGACGTGGTGATGGGGCCGATAGAAGTCGAGGTCGGGGGAGCCAGGTTCCTCATAGGGCGTGGCATGGCCTCCAAGGTTGTCGTCGAGCCCGTAAGGAAGCCGAGCGTCCCTTAAGGACCCCCGGTCATATTTCGAGCCATGGCCAATAATTAATTTTATAAGGGAGTTAGGAGTGCCTAACTTGGTAAGGAGAGGCGTGAGAACTTGATAGTGCCCTTGGCGACGCTGCCCGAGGGCAAGGAAGCCGAGGTGGTAGGAGTAGTCGCCGGCAGGGGCCTAGCCAGGCGCCTAGCCGAGCTGGGCTTCATGAGGGGGGAGAAAGTGAGGGTATTGCGCTCTGGCCCGGGGCCCGTCCTGGTGTTGGTGAAGAACTCCAAGATAGCCCTGGGCTGGGGGGTGGCGAAGAAGATACTGGTCAGGGACTCCATAGAGGAGGAAACGTGAGGACTTCTTTTTCTGGCCCGGGAGGTGCATCGCCATGATTATCAGGGTAGCCCTGATAGGGAACCCGAACGTCGGGAAGAGCCTGATATTCAACAACCTAACGGGCGGGAGGGCCCACGTGGGGAACTGGCCCGGCAAGACGGTCGAGAAGAAAGTGGGCAGGTGCCGCCACAAGGGCTTCGAGATGGAGGTAGTTGACCTGCCGGGCGTCTACAGCCTGTCGGCCAACTCGGTGGACGAGATCATAGCAAGGGACTACATAATCGAGGAGAAGCCCGACGTGGTGGTGGACATAGTAGATGCCACGAACCTCGAGAGGAACCTCTACCTCACGCTCCAGCTCTTGGAACTCGAGGCCAACGTGGTGGTGGCCCTGAACAAGTGGGACGTGGCCAAGGATCTGGGCTACGAGATCGACGTGGGCCAGCTCTCCAAGTTGCTCGGCGTCCCCGTGGTCCCGACAGTGGCCACGACTAAAGAGGGCATGGAGGAGCTCAAGGAAGCCATAATCGAGGCTGCCCGGAGGAAGAGGCACGGGCACAGGAGGCCCCTGATAGACTACGGGCCTGAGGTCGAGGGGAGGATAAGGGAGCTCGAGGCCATATTGAGGAAGGACGCCGAGCTGGCCGAGCGTTACCCGACCAGGTGGCTGGCCATAAGGCTGCTAGAGGGCGATGAGGACCTGGTGAAGAAGCTCAAGTCTAGGCCCATCTGGGCCGAGCTATCGGAGGCGATAGGTTGGAAGGAGAGCTGAGCATCATCCTCGTGGAGAAGAGGTATGAGGTCATAAGGCAGATATTGGCCCGGACTGTCAGGGGCAGGAGGCCCTTAACGCTCTCCGACCTGCTCGACAGGGTTTTCCTGCACAGGGCCCTGGGCATACCGATATTCCTTGCCTTGCTCTGGGCCCTCTTCAAGTTCACTTTTGAGGTATCGGCCCCGCTATCCGACCTGATAGACCTGTTCTTCACCTGGCTTGGCGACCTAGCCCGGGAGGCAATAGCCAACCCCCGCTGGGCTTCCCTAGTGGCCGACGGCATTTGCGCTGGCTTCGGGAGCGTCTTGGTCTTCATACCCCCCATATTCTTCCTATTCTTCGGCCTGGCCATCTTGGAGGACACGGGCTACCTAGCCAGGGCCACCTTCGTCATGGACAGGCTGCTCTACAGGCTCGGCCTCCACGGGCGCTCCTTCATACCGCTCCTCCTGGGCTTCGGCTGCAACATAGCCAGCGTCATGGCCGCAAGGACCATAGACAGGGAGGAGGACAGGCTCCTCACCATAGTGGTCAGCCCGTTCATATCTTGTAGCGCCCGATTGCCCATCTACGTCCTCATAGGAGGGGCCGTCTTGGGCGCTTACGCACCCGTCGCCGTCTTCTCCATGTATGTCCTAGGCATAGCCATGGCCATAGGGACGGCCCTCTTGCTCAGGACGGTGGTCCCTTCCCTGAGGAGGGGCAGGGGGGCCCTGATACTGGAGCTGCCCATGTATGCCAGGCCGACCCTCAGGAGCCTGTTGGCCCACATGTATGAGAGGGGCGTGTTGTTCGTCAGGAAGGCCGGGACAATAATATTCGGCGCCATGCTCTTCATATGGTTCTTGGCCACCCACCCCTGGGGGGCTACGTCGGGAGGCCAGCTGGTCGAGAACTCTTATGCAGCCATGATAGGGAAGGCCCTAGAGCCCTTATTCAGGCCCCTGGGCTTCGATTGGCATGCCGTGGTGGCCCTCATGCTGGGCTTCATAGCCAAGGAAATCGTGGTCGAGACGCTTGGCATTCTCCTGGGCGGTGGTGGCGTGGGCCTCTCGGACGCCATAGCTTCTTCCTTCACGCCCGTGACGGGCCTGGCCTTCATGGCCTTCACGCTCTTATACATGCCCTGCGTGGCCACGCTCGGGACCGTGTATGGCGAGACTAACTCCCTGAAGTGGACCACTTTCACGGTCTTCTACGGCCTACTAATGGCCTACCTAGTGGCCTTTCTCATAGTGGCCTTTGGGTCCTTAGTGACGTGAGGTGATGGCATGAGCATAAGGCTTGAGCTGACCCAGAGGGCCTGCAGGAGGATGGCCATATACTCCCTGGCCCTCGGCATCGCCTACATCTCGGTGGGCCTCCTGGAGCTCGCCAACGCCATTTCCTCCTGGCTCCTGCCGGGCGCTGGGCCCCTCATCAGGTCGCCCTGGCTCCCACCTAGCGATGTGTTCGGTGCCTTCTCCTCCATGGTGATAGGGGCCGTCTTCTCGCACGTCAGGGGCCTGTGGAGGGGGAAGCAGGAGGACGTAGCCTTCGTGCTGGTCGGGACCGTCTTGTCCGGCACGTTCGGGGTGCTATACGTCCTGGTTTCCCTGGCGGATGCCCTGGAGGCCCTCATATCGGGCGGGGGAGCCCTCGGGGCTCTATCGGCTGGCCTGATGAGGCCTGAGATATGGCTCTTCCTCACGGCCCTACCTCTCGCCCTTACTTCCTGGGGCCACGTCCTGAGGAAGGGGGCCAGGTGAGGGTTGCTCAGAGAACTCCTCAGGCTGATGGCGGACAGGGGCCTGTTGACCGTGGGCGAGGCGAGCTCGGAACTCGGGGTCAGCGAGGAGCTCGTCAAGATGGCCCTAGAGCACCTTAAGGCCCTGGGCCTGGTGGAGGAAGCCTGGCCCGTGTGCCCCGCCGGGGGCGGGTGCGGGCTTAGGTGCCCGATCGGGCGTTCGGGGCGGGCGTTCCGCCTGACGGAAGCGGGCATGGAGCTGGCACGTCCTCGGCCCGTTATAGTTAGGCCTAAAAAGAAGGGGGCTTAGGCGTGGTGAGGGAGCAGATGTGAGGTCGCCCATGAAGGTCGCCCTGCTGGCGGCCGTCGTGCTCGCCCTGCTCGTGGCCACCGGATTATGGACCTACGCCCACAGGCCCCAGGCCCCGGCCGTGAGGAACGTGAAGGTCGTCTTCGTCTTATCGCCCGAGGAAGGCGTCATATTGCACGATGAGCTGGCCCGTGAGCTGGCCTCCGGCTTCGAAGAATGGTATTACGGCAACTTCGGCTCTAGGGTAAGGGTAGAACTGGCCTTCGAGGGCTTCGGGCAGCTCGAGCGGGAGTTCGCCCGTGGGACCTTGGACTTCGACGTCCTCTTGGCCGGGACGCTCGACCTGATAGAGGGCTACGAGGACCTGTTCGTGCCCTACAACTCGACGGAGAAGGAAGAGCTGCTCGGTCTAGTGCCGAACGGCACCTACTACAACTGCCCCATAATGGAGCCGGATGTCCCGACGCCAAGGTGGTATGCTTGGTGCCTCTACGCACCCTGCCTCCTCTACGACCCGAGCGCCATCGGGCCGTCATCCCTGCCATCCAACTGGGACGAGCTGGCCGAGTTCTGCCTGAGGTTGGAGAACAAGGTCGTCGTGCCCGATACGACAGGGGACCCGTATTCCAAGGGCGTGGCCGTGTCCATATATGCTTACGAGGCCTGGGCCCTCGGCAACGAGAGCCTCGGCTGGGCCAGGGCCTGGAACAACTCCGTGTTCATCTGGGCTTCCTCGGGCAACATGACGGACGAGCCCTGGGTTAGCGCCCTCGAGGTCGTGGCTGGCAGGTATGCGGTCGTGCTGTGCCCGGACATAATAGCATACCACATGGTCATAGAAGCCGGATACAGCTGGCTGGCCATAAGGCACTTGAACGGCACCTTCCTCTCGCCCTGCCCCATGGCCATTAGGGCCAGGCCCGGCAGGACCGACCTGGCCAAGGCCTTCTTGGACTTCGTGCTCTCCGAGGAAGGCCAATCCATAGTGGCGAGATACGTCATGCCCATCAGGCCCGACGTGGAGGCGAGGGACCCCGTGGTGAGCCCGTTCTCGCCCGGCTTCCCGGTCATCAAGGAGTTCAACGAGACGTTCTTGGACATGGCCTCGGGCATAATAAGGGATTACCACGCCTGTTGGCTCGTGAAGCCCTACCGGGCCCTCAGGAGGGCCTTCTGGTGGGTCAAGAAGGCCAACGAGACCAGGCTCGCCAACGAGAACGCCACCAAATACTACCGGTGGGCCCTCGGGAACTTCACCTACATGGCCGATTACCTGAACAGGACCCACGTGGACCAGGTCTACAACCAGACGGGCAACTGGACGGACAAGGCCGTCTTCCTTAGGAAGTGGGAAGACGATGCGAAGAAGGCCTACAACAGGGCCGTGGAATGCGCCATGGCGTCCGTGGAATCCGCCAAAACGGCCGGCACCGGGGCGGGCGAGCTGCCCGTCACGAGGCCAGGTGCTTCGTGCTCACGGGCCTCCCCTTGGCCGACGACTTTAAGGCAGCCTCACACAGCAATAGGGCCGTTAGGCCATCCCTGCCCGATACCAACGGCTCCCTCTGGTGGAGGACGCATTCGACGAAGTGCTCAAGTTCTATCTTGAGAGGTTCCCTCCACTCCCCTCCAACCTCGCACGGCGTCTTGTCCCTTCCCCTCGTGATGCTTATGGCCTGGGTCAGGTAGTTGAGCTTGATGATGCCTTCCGTCCCCGAGACCACGAGTTCCCTGACCTTCGGGGCCGTCAGCCAGCTGGCCTCGACGAGGCCCATCCCGCCCGGGAAGGAAAGCGTTATGAAGGCGTAATCGTCGACGCCCGTATCGGAATACCTGACCCTGGCGTAGACCGAGTCAGGCGGGCTCCCGAAGACCTGCCTGAGTATGTCCAGGTCGTGGATGGCCAGGTCCCTCACGACACCGACGTCCCAGGGCCTCTTGGGCCACCTCGACAGCCTCCTGGCCAGGGCGCTGAGGACCTCGCCTACCTCGCCCTCCCTCGCCATCTCCAGGACACGCCTCAGGCCGGGGTTGAACCTCTCGACGAAGCCCACGGCCAGAATTAGGTCTTCTTTCTCGGCCAGCTCCACCAGCTCACGGGCTTCCTTGGAGCTCTTGGCCATTGGCTTCTCGACCAAGACGTGCTTCCCGGCCTTTAGGGCCTTCTTGGCCTCCTGGCCCAGGACAGTCGACCAGGTGCAAATCGTGACGGCCTCGACGTCTTCCCTCTTCAAGAGCTCCCTGCTGTCCGTGTAGGCTTCTGCCCCGTATTCCTCGGCCACCGCCCTCGCCCTCGATTCATCTAAGTCGCAAATAGCCACCAGCTCGGCTTTCTCGAGCCCGCTCAGCACCCTTGCGTGGTTCCTGCCCCAGAAGCCAACCCCTATCACGGCTACCCTTAGCCGCCTCAAAACCGCCTTCCTCACGATCAGCCATGCGCCCTGCCTTTTAAAATTGCGTCCTCGAGGGATGGCCTGGGGAAGGCTTATGTAAGGCCGGGCCTACTGCCGGACGCCATGTCGAGGGCGAGGGCCAGGGCAAGGGTGTTCGTGGCCAGGGGCGTGGCGGCCCAGGTCCCGAAGATATCCAGGGGCCTGCCCGTGGGGGCCATACTGAGGTGTGCGGACAACACGGGCGCCAGGGAGCTGAAGCTCATCCAGGTGGTGGGCTACAAGGGCCGCTTGAGGCGCATACCGGCCGCAAGGGTGGGCGACATGGTGGTCGTGACGGTCTACAAGGGCAAGCCGGAGATGAAGAAGCAGATCTTCAGGGCCGTGGTGATAAGGCAGAGGAAGCCCTACAGGCGTGCCGATGGCACCTGGGTCCAGTTCGAGGACAACGCAGCCGTCCTCGTGACGGAGGACGGGGAGCTGAAGGGCTCGGAGATAAGGGGTCCCGTGGCCCGGGAGGCCGCCGAGAGGTGGCCCAGCATAGCCAGGGCAGCCAGCATGATAGTCTAGTCCTATCGGCCTTCTGGCAACCGGTCGGGAGGCTAACCCTTAATAGGGCCTTTCCTCCAGCATGAGCAAAGCCGAGGAGAGGGGACGTGAGATGGCCCTGACGGCATCAGCGAAGCCGAGGAAGCAGCGCAAGGCAGTTTACACCATGCCCCACCACCTCAGGCACAAGCTCCTATCGGCCCCCCTGTCCCGGGAGCTTAGGGAGAAGTATGGCTTCAGGTCCCTGCCCGTCCGGGTGGGCGACAGGGTCATGGTCATGAGGGGCGACTTCAAGGGCGTGACGGGCAAGGTCATAAGGGTCGATAGGGAGAGGGGCCGGGTCTACATAGATACCGTGACGAGGACCAAGGTAGACGGCTCGACCGTGAACGTGCCCATACATGCCTCGAAGGTCATGATAATCGAGCTTGACCTGAAGGACAAGTGGAGGAAGAAGATAATAGAGAGGAAGATGAAGGCCAGGGAGAAGGCAGCCGAGGAGGTGGAGGAAGGTGGGGAGGAAGGGTCCTAAGAGGCATTTGAAGAGGCTCCCGGCCCCGAAGTTCTGGCCCATCCTCAGGAAGGAATACACATGGACCGTGAGGCCCATGCCGGGCCCGCACCCAATAGAACGCTGCATACCGCTCCTCATACTGGTCCGTGATATCCTCGGCTTGGCCAAGACGGCCAGGGAAGCCAAGATAATCATACACAGGGGATACATCAAGGTCGATGGAGTCGTGAGGAAGGAGCCAAAGTTCCCCGTGGGCCTCATGGACGTAGTTACCATAGAGAAGCTGGGCCAGAGCTTCAGGGTGCTCCCGACGCCCAAGGGCCTTGAGCTACACCCGATAGATGGCGAGGAAACGGGCTTCAAGATATGCCGCATCGAGAACAAGACGACCGTGAAGGGAGGCCACATACAGCTCAACTTGCACGACGGCCGGAACGTCCTGATAAGGGTGGCCGACCCGACCAACCCGGTCGAGGACACCTACAGGACCCTGGACTCCCTCAAGCTGGGCCTGCCCGACCAGGAGGTCCAAGACCACTTCAAGCTGGAGGAAGGCGCATACGCCATCATAACGGGCGGCAAGAACATGGGCTTCCACGGCCGCATAATAGAGATAAGGGAGCTCAGGGGCGTGAAGAGGAGGCGTTTCGAGGTGGAGCTCGAGACACCGAAGGGCGAGCACATAAGGTCCATATTGGATTACGTCTTCGTGGTGGGCCGGGAGGAGCCAGCCATATCGCTCCCGGAGGTGCCGTGAGGTTGTGCCCTCCCGAGGGCCCTCTTGACCCGGCGGTTGAGGCCGAGATACTGGAGCGTTGGTCGAAGAACCCGATGCTGAAGCCTAGGATAGAGAAGGTTGTCGTGAACTGCTGCGTCGGGAAATCGGGCGAACCCCTCGAGAAGGCCATGAAGATACTCGAGGAGCTCACGGGCCAGAAGCCGTGCATAAGGAAGGCCAAGAAGACCATAAGGGGGTTCGGGATAAGGAAGGGGGAGCCGATAGCATGCGTTGTGACGCTGAGGAAGCAGAAGGCCCTGGAGTTCCTGAAGAAGGCCCTAGCAGCCGTGGAAAATAAGGTCAAGGCCTCGAGCTTCGACGAGCACGGCAACTTCTCCTTCGGCATAAAGGAGCACATAGAGATACCTGGCACGAAGTATAAGCCCGAGCTGGGCATAATAGGCATGGACATCTGCGTTTCCCTGGAGAGGCCGGGCTACAGGGTTAAGCGCAGGAAGAGGTGCCGGGCTAAGGTGGGCCGCAAGCACCTGTTGACCCGTGAGGAAGGCATGGTGTTTGCCAAGCACGAGCTAGGCGTTGAAATAGTGTAGCAGGCCCGATGCTGAGGGCTAACCTTATATGGTCCCTCTTACAGGCCTCCCTCGGTGGGCTGGCGTGGCCAAGCCTAAGAAGAAGGAGAGGAAGTTCGGGAAAGGTGCTTACAGGTGCCGTAGGTGCGGTAGCCACAACGCCATCATAAGGAAATACGGCCTATACCTGTGCCGTCAGTGCTTCAGGGAAGTGGCCCGCCAGCTCGGCTTCAGGAAATACAGCTGACCCGAGATTATGGGCTTGAATGTGCCCGGGTAGAACAGCCTTAAGGCTGCCTGCTGGCCCTTTCGGGCGGGGGCAGGATTGCTCGTCAAGGTCGGCTGCTGTGGTTTTGCCATCAGAGGGGGCATGAAGGCCTACTACGCCCGCTTCAAGCTCGTGGAGGTCCAGAGGACCTTCTACAAGCTCCCGAGGGTCAGCACGGTCCGGAAGTGGCGTTCACAGGCCCCAGAGGACTTCGAGTTCACGGTCAAGTGCTGGCAGGCCATAACGCACCCGCCCACCAGCCCCACCTGGCGCAAGGCGGGCATAAAGGTCCCGGAGGACAAGAAGGACCGCTACGGCTTCCTGAGGCCCACGGAGGAGAACTTCGAGGCCTGGGAGAAGACGGCCGAGGTCTGCAGGGCCCTTGGGGCCAGGATATGCGTCGTCCAGTGCCCTCCCAGCTTCAGGTTCACGGGCGAGAACGTGAAGAACGTCAGGGCCTTCTTCGGCTCCATAAACAGGCACGGCCTCACGATAGCCTGGGAGCCAAGGGCAGATTGGCGTGAGCATTTAGATGTCGTGAGGGCCCTCTGTGAGGAGCTCGACCTGATATACGTCACGGACGTCTTGAGGCACGGCCCCCTCGTGGTGGGCCCCGTCTTCTACACCAGGCTCCACGGGCTGGCCCCACGGGAATTCGACTACCGATACAAATACACAGAGGGAGACCTGAGGAGGCTGGCCGAGGTCATAATGGGCCTGGAGGACGAGGGCGTGGAGGAAGCCTACGTGTTGTTCAACAACGTGTATATGGCCGAGGACGCCCAGAAGTTCATGGAGATATTATCTGGGGGAGCCATCTAGCTCAGCCCGGCCCAGCAGAAGCCACCATCTTGGCCAGCTCCTTCAGCTTGGCCTCTACCTTGCCCGCTATATCGGATGCCTTGGCGAACAAGAGCTCCCAGGCTCCACGCTCGACCACCTGCTTGACCTCGGACACTATGGACGATATGGATTCGTGCCACAGCTTGCGGGCCTCTTCTTCCGTGGCCAAGGAGAGGGCCTCCGTCGGGCATATCTTCACGCACTTGGGCTCGCCGCCGCAGAGGTCGCATATGAGGACCGTGGTCCTCTCGGGGTCGAGCACTATGGCCCCGTATGGGCAGGCCTCTACGCACCAGCCGCACAAATCGCACTTGGCATCGTCCACGTGGATTATGCCCTCCTCGTCCTGGTATAGTGCGTCCCTGAGGCAGGCCCTGACGCAGGGTGCGTTCTCGCAGAAACGGCATGCCACGGCCACGTTGGCCATGGGGCTTAGCCTGACGACCCTTATCCTCGATTTGGTGGCATCCAGGGTGCCCTCCTTCTCAAGGGCACAGGCGAACTCGCACAACCCGCAGCCTATGCACTTGCCCGGGTCGGCCGATACGAACTGCCTCACTACTGCACCCATGGCCACGCACCACTTGGCCGTGCTGGGCCGGGAGGTAAGAAATATAAGCCTTGGGATAAG
>CAZVRS010000023.1:0-11336 GCA_964630115.1 uncultured Candidatus Bathyarchaeia archaeon
TGTAGGACCTTATGGTGAAGTCGGAGGCACCCGAGCTTATCAGGGCCTTCTTCCAAGCCAGGTAGGCCTGCCTGTCCAGCTCCCCCAGGCTCCTTATCTTGGCGTGCCTGGCCAGGCTGAGGGCCACGTAGGCGTAGGCCAGCCTGGAGCTGTCCGACCTCATCCTGTCGTAGCGGCCCACGAAGAAGTCCTCAAGCTCGCTCCTGAGCTCATCCGGGAGCTTGGAGAGGACGTTCTCGAGCTCTCGGCCTGGGGCCCCCTTAGGCAAGGCCGGGCCTGCCGGGCAAGGGGGGCCTGGATAAGGCTTTTGGCCTTCATAGGTGATGAAGGCAAAAAGACAGGCCCCTGGTCTTTAACTCAGCAGGGAAAACTCCTCGAGGAGGCAGATGGGGAACTCAGACCCTGCGGCCCCTGCGCCCTCCCTTGCGCCTCGTCCCATCGTGGGGTATTGGCGTCACGTCTTCTATGCGGCCTATCTTGAAGCCAGCCCTGGCCAGGGCCCTTATGGCTGCTTGAGCGCCCGGCCCCGGCGTCTTCGGGCCCGGGCCACCAGGGGCCCTGACCTTTATGTGAATGGCCGTTATGCCCTTCTTCTTGGCTATCTCGGCCGCATAGGCGGCAGCCTTCATGGCTGCGTAGGGTGAGGGCTTCAGCCTGTCCGCCTTCACGAACATCCCGCCGGAGGCCCTAGCTATGGTCTCGGCACCCGTCAGGTCCGTGATGGTGATTATGGTGTTGTTGAAGGAGCTGTATATGTGTGCTATGCCCCACTTCTCACGCCTAGGCCCCTCGCTCAACTGCTACCACCTCCCTCACCACCTTCCTCAAGGCCGGGTGGCTTCTTGTTCACGAAAGGGCTCGTGGGTGCGTAGCTTATTAGGTCTTCTTCATCACGCCTGACCAGATAGCCGGGCGAGTAGACCTTCCGGCCCCCTATGGCTATGTGGCCGTGGACTATGAGCTGCCTGGCTTGATAAGGCGATTTGGCCAGGCCCTTGCGCCAGACTATGGTCTGGAGCCTGCGCTCCAACAGGTCCTGGACGGTGAGGTCTAACACGTCGTCTAAGACGGCGCCCTCGTCCAAGAGGCCGAGCCTGTAGAGCTTGCCGAGCAGTTCTTCCTCACGCTTCTTCCTGACCTCCGGGGGCTGGCTTATGAGCTGCCTGGCTATGCGCCTGAAGTTGGAGACCATGGTCTTGGCCCGCCAGAGCTCCCTCTTGTTCCTCAGGCCGTAGGTGCCCATTATCTCCAGCTCGGCCCTGAGGACATCGGCCCTCCAGGGGTGCCTCGGCGTCTTATACTTCTTCCTCGGCCTCTTAGGATCGCCCATGCGATCGACCCCCTCACTTCCTCCTCCTTATCACGCCGACCGTCATGCCCTTGCGGCCCGTCGTCCTGGTCTTCTGGCCCCTGACCTTAAGGCCGAGGGCGTGCCTTATGCCCTTCCAACACTTTATTTTCTTCATCAGCTCTATGTCCATCTTAACACGCAGCTCCAGGTCGGCCCCTATTAGGTGGAGGTCCTTGCCCGTCTCCGGGTCCCTCTGCCTGTTCACGAGCCAGGGCTTCACGCCGTGGGCAACCGGGTCCTTCAGGACCTCTTCTATCTTCTCTATCTCCTCGTCCGTCAGGTAGCCAGCCCTCATGTTCGGGTCAAGGCCCAGCAGCCTGGTTATGACCCAGCCTAACCGGATGCCCACGCCCTTTATGCGGGCCAGGGCATACGGGACCTTGAGAGTCCCATCTAGGTCCGTCCCGGCCACCCTTATGATGTGCCTGAACTCCCTCTCCAAGCCAGCCACCCGTCCGGGATGGCTGAACGGGCGATTATTTAAGCACTTCCAGAGGTCTGGAGGGATGAGCAAGCAGGCAATAACGTGTTCTTCACCCAATCCATGACACGCCTGAAGTTCTCGTCAGGAGGTAGCTCTAAGCTCGTTATGTGGTTTTCTACCACGTTGTCCTCAGAACCATAATATATGTGCCTCGGGAAACTGCGCAAGTGCCTGTGGTGCGGAGCCGTGTCGATCCGGTAGATGCGGCCACATAGCTCTATATGGAACGAATACTCATCCTCCCTGGGATAACGGATGATAAGGCGTCCGTGCATCATTATACGGGCCTCAAGCCTGCTCAGGCCCACTATGCGGACATCATGAAGCAGGTCGCCGAACTCCTCGATGGCTACATCACGTAGCTTCCTCAAAATGCCCAGGGCCTTATCCATATAGGTAGCCTCCACGTAGGCCAGGTTGCCCTCCTTTCATAAGGTTGACGAAGCCGGAGGACACGTTCTTACCCACTTTCCAGAGGCCCTATTATGTCCGAGAGGGCAAGGGCCTCAAGATAATCCTCATAGGCCGGGTGCTCCTCGATATCGCCTTTCCTTATCTTCTCAGCTAATTCGGATACAGAATGGACGCCGTATTTCCTCAAGATGCTTGACAGATGCTCGCTGATCGCACGCCCGGATTGATAAGGGCCGAAGAGGAAAAAGGCCACGCCAACGCCATCACCGACCTCTACCGTATCTAATACGTGGGGTTCCTCGAGCAATTTCTTCCCGCCCCTAATACCCCCGATCTTCCTCAAGAGGTCTTGGACCGACCAATCAATCGGCACCGGGAAGAACAACGTTAAGGCGAGACCTACATCAGGCTCCTTGACCATCTTGAGCTTCTCGATGTCATTAAGCACGTGCTCCACGTTCTTGGTTATGGGCCTGTTGGCCGTTCTAACACTCTTCACCCTCCAATTAGTATTGCACATGCTAAGCTCCATGAAGCAACGGATGCCCTGGATTCGGAAGGCCAAGTCGGCTTTCCTGCGGCCCGCATACTGGCACTCAAGCTCGACCTCTGTGAAGCCGGCCATCTCGAGGGCACGTGCAAGCTCGAGCTTGAGCCAGCCCTCGAACTTGGCCCTCTGCCTGATAGCCAACCACACGATATCCCTGCGATCCGTGAGGACCCCTTTAACGATGTCCATTATGGATTTGAGCATCCCCATCATGCCTCGGGGGATGTCCGTTCCATGCCTTATAAAGCCTACTTCGGGAACAACAGCTCCCTGAAGGACACGTAGCCGGCCTTCTCCAACACGGCCTTCACGGACCTGTAGGCTGGCGAGTCGTCGGGCAGCTCGAGCAAGGGCCTGCCCTCTAGAACGAACTTCCTCAGCATCTCGTCGTATGCTATCTTGCCCAAGAACCTGAAGCCGAGCTCACGTTCCGCCACGGGCCCGAGTTCCTCCGGGAACTCGTAGCCGCCCACCAAGTAGAGGTTGCCGAGCTCTATGCCCACTTCCCTTATCACACGGTAGGCCCTCCTGACGTGCTGGAAGGCCTTCTTCGACGGGTCGAGTATCTCGAATACCTCGTCGAAGCGGGAGCTTATGCGCCTGTTCAGCTGCTCCAGGCCAGCTGGCGAGTCTATGAGGACATACTTGTAGTTCTCGGCCACACGCCCTATGGCCCCCTTAAGGGCCGCATCTGGCGTGCAGTAGCAGCCCTCCGTGTATTTCGTCCCTATGGCCATGAAATCGAAGTGCTCTCCTTCGTAGAGGCCTTCCTCCCATATGGCGCTCTCCATGCGCTCAGACGGGGCCATGCCAGCCAAGGTCCCGCCGGCCTTGAAGAAGACCTCTTCAACTAGGTCCGTGATGGTCTTCTTGCCAGCTTCCTCCAGGTCCACGCCCACCATATCGCCTAAGCTCTGGTCCGGGTCAGCATCAACGAGCAGTATGGGCGTCTCGCCTATCTCTATCAGATACTTGGTCATCAGGGCTATGAAGCTGCTCTTCCCGACCCCTCCTCGCCCCATGGAGGCTATTATCTTCACCATCTCCCTTTCCTTCCCGGACCAAGGGGCTGGTGGCCCGCACCTATAAAGCCTTAGAGGACGTTGGGGTCAGCTTAATACGGGCCCCATGACCATCAATAGCAGATGGGAGGGGATTGGGAAGCCCTCTATGAGGACCTGAGGTCCAAGCTCGGCTTGAGCAAGAGGCACGCCATAGGCCTCGGGCCGAGGGAGAGGGAGGCCTTCATAAGGGCGACAGATGCCCTGAGGGAGAAGTTCGTCTTAAGCACCATAGGGGAGGACGAGCTGGCCAGGGCGAGGGCTTGGATAAGGGAGCTCGAGAAGTGCGTTGGAGAGCTTAGGGACCTCCTGGGCGTCAGGAGCATCTTCTACACCCGGGAGCTCAAGAGCTTCATATCCGACCCGCTGGCCCACCTCAAGAAGAAGATATTCGTCTATACCTTTGACCTCCTCACGGGCAAGATAGAACTCTGGCAATTCGAGAGGAAGGCGTCTGCAGCCGTAAGGACTTCCTTGAGGACGAACATGAGGTCCATCTACCAGACCTGGGTCTTCTTCAAGCTCCTAAGCCTGATAGCGTCTGAGGAGCCATCTAAGCTCATCCACCCGGAGCACGGCTCGCTATATGTCGAGCGGAGCGGCCGCCAGAGATTGGGCCTGATACCGCCTAACTGCGTTATTTCTGGCCTATCTGGCGCCCTCAGCTTCTTCCTAGAAGTCCCCAGGCCGATAGCCTGGGAGGACACCAGGGACCTCGCAAGCGTGTGGAAGTTCTACGTGGCCCTCAGGCCGGACATGATGGTCTACGGCGGCGTGGTCATGGACATAGCGGACCCGTCCAGCGACCCACCGATAAAGAAGCCCGACTTCATAATAGAGTGCAAGGAACTCGACGATTGGTATGAGCGTGTCAGGGACCTGAAGGGCCAGCTCTCCAAGCCCTTATCGGCTGAGGAATGGAGGTTCCTATGGCTCAAGGGGCTCTGGGATGGCCTGGCAGATGCCATGGGCGTCAAGCGGAAGGAGGTCATAAGGATGTTCAGGGAAGAACGGTCCGTGAGGCTGAGGGAGCCCCAGCTCGTCCAATTGTATAGGAGCGTCTACCGGCCCGACGAGATGGCCTTGGTGTCGAGGGCCAGGGTCCCGGGCGAGGTCAGGGACGAGCTCGAGGCACACGGCATAAGGGTCTATGATGACGTGGGCTTCAGGCCGGAGAAACTCGAGGAGCTGGCCCACGAGCTCCTCTCGAAGGCCCGGCCAGCTGGGGAAGCCGACCTCTTGGCCGAGGTAGCTAGCATATTGGGCCTGAGGCATTTCGACCGGGAGGCCCTCAGGACGGCCCTGTTGGACTTGGTGAGGGAGGAAGCCGAAGCGCTGAGGAAACGCTTATCGGCCCTCGAGGCCCGTTCATGAGGGGATGAGGAAATACCCCGGGACCTGAGCGATGAGGTGGTGTGTCCTCCTCTGACCCGCTGCCCGCCGGGGCGCATAATTAATGCCTATACTGGGCAGCTTCCCGACCATCTTGGGCCTTAAGGGACCTTGTGATGACGCATAACGGCCCTGAAGGGTGATGAATTTCGTCCCTCCTGATGGGCGAAAAGCGTATATATAGTTAGCTCAGCCTAAAACCGGCATGGGCCAGGGCAGGCCTGGGAAACAGGAGAAGATACCGGAGAAGCTGAAGGAAGAAGTCGAGCGGATAAAGGTCAAGATGTCCAGGATAAAGCACAAGTTGGCCGTCATAAGCGGTAAGGGCGGCGTCGGCAAGACCACGGTGGCCGTCAACCTGGCCATAGCCCTCGCCATGAGGGGGCGTGAGGTCGGCCTCCTGGACGCCGACATCCACGGCCCCTGCGTCCCAAAGATGCTGGGCCTCCACGGCTCCAGGCTGGTGGCTGGCCCGCCCGGCATATTTCCCGTCACGGGCCCCCTGGGCGTCAAGGTCGTCTCCATGGACTTCTTACTGCCCGACGAGGAAACGCCCGTGATATGGCGTGGGCCCCTGAAGGCGGCAGCCATAAGGCAGTTCTTGGCCGATATAGTGTGGGGCCCTCTGGACTACCTCATCGTGGACCTCCCGCCCGGCACGGGCGATGAGCCCTTGACCATCGTCCAGTTCTTGCCCGACATGGACGGGACCATAATAGTCACCGTCCCATCCGAGGTATCGCAGATCGTGGTGAAGAAGGCCGTGGCCTTCTCCAAGAAGCTCGGCATACCGGTCGTAGGCGTCATAGAGAACATGAGCGGCTTCGTCTGCCCGAAGTGCGGGACATACGTGCCCATCTTGGGCGAGGGAGGGGGAGAACGCATAGCCAGGGCCATGGGCGTCCCCTTCCTGGGCAAGATACCCATGGACGTGAGGATATGCGAGGCCTCCGACTCGGGTGAGCCCTTCGTGGTGAAGCACAAGGAGACGCCAGCCGCCAAGGCCTTCCTAGAGATAGCGGAGAAGATCGAGGCCTTCTGCGAGGGGAAGGAGGCATGAAGCAGGGTGCCGTCAGGATATACGTCTTGGTGGAAGACCACGCCAGGAAGAGGGGCTTCCTGGGCCAGCACGGCTTCTCGGCCCTGGTCGAGGTCGGGACGGGCCGTGATGTCCTCAGGGTCCTGGTGGATACCGGCCAGGACGGCTCGGTCGTCCTGTCGAATGCGTCTAGGCTGGGGCTTGACCTATCAAAGGTAGATGCCATATTCATAACCCACGGCCACTACGATCACATGGGCGGCCTCCCGACCGTCTTGGAGCACGTCAGGAGGAAAGGAGTGCTCGTGGTCGCACACCCAGACGCCTTCGTCCCCAAGTTCGCATACAGGAACGGCAAGCTGGTCCCGGGAAGCCCGGGTAAGCTGACGCCAGCCGACCTAGAGGAGAAAGGGGCCATGGTCGTTCTCTCCAAGCGGCCCGTCCGGCTATCTAATAACGTCGTGACCACGGGCGAGGTCAAGAGGCAGACGGACTTCGAGCGTGTGAAGGGCTTCCTGAAGCTCGGCCCAGACGGCCTCGAGGAAGACAAGCTCTTAGACGACCAGGCCCTCGTCATAGACACGCCCAAGGGCCTCGTGGTCATAACGGGCTGTGCCCACTCTGGCGTGGTGAACACGGTCCTCCACGCCCGTGAGCTAATGGGCAAGGAAGAGGTCTACGCCGTGATAGGCGGCTTCCACCTGGAGGGGGCCAGCGAGGAGAGGATAACTCGGACGGTCGAGGAACTGGCCGACATGGGGCCCGAGCACGTATACGCTTGCCACTGCACGGGCCCGAGGGCCTTCTGTGCGTTCCTTAGGGCCTTTGGAGAACGAGCCCGCTGGCCCGGCTCGGGGGACGTGATAGAGCTGGCTTAAAACAAGAGGGGGCTAGAGGTAGCCGAGCGCCCTGAGCCTGCGCTCGGTGTCCTTCGACTCCAGGTCGGGGAGGTTCTTCCTTATGAGGAAGATTATGTATTCCGTTGGGCTCCTGTAGCCCGTCCCCTCCAGCGCCTTCGCAAGCCTGTCGTAGAGGGGCTTGGGTATGGAGATGGTGACATACTTGACCATCTTCCTCCCCCGCCCGAGTTAAGGGAAGGTCAGATAAGGGCTTTTCGGGCCATCGAGGTCCTATGTAGGGCAGGCGCAAACGGACCTACCGCACTTCGGGCAACGGCCCGGGTATTTGCGCCAGAAGGCCTCCTCGAGGTCCACGCCCACCACGTTCGCTAGGCTGGCCAGCCAGGCCAGGACGTCGGCGAATTCGGAGGCCATGGCTTCTTCATCGCTGGCCCTTATGGCCTCGCCGAGCTCCCTCACCTCGTCCAAGAGCCATTCCCACGTCCTCAGGGCCCCACGCCTCGAGTCCTTGTGGTAGTAAATGGTTCTCATGAGGGATTGGACTTCCCTCACGTGCACCTCCACCGCCCCGGGACGCAAACCCCGGGGCCAGTTAAGGGTTATAGACATGGACGGCTCCACCAGGCCAGATATGGCGCCTGCCGAAGCCGAGTTCCTCGGGCACACGGTCCTGGTGGCTGGCTTCAGGGATGTCGAGCTCGGGGACCCAGCCGACCTGATAGAGGGCCTGAGGGCCAGGGAGGAGCTGAAGGGCCTGTGCTTCCAGCTCCTTGACGCAGATATGGTGGCTGGGCCAGAGCACGTCTTCGTGTCCGTCATAAACGCCCTGAGGGCCTTCGAGCTTGGCCTGAACGTCTCCTCCGACCTAGGGCTCGAGATACTGACCTTCGCCTCAGGGCAGAGGCAGATATCCAAGGCCATAAGGTCCATGGGCTTGAGGAAGGGCAAGGCCAACGTGGCAGCGGTAATCGTGGCGAAGTCCAGGGAAGAAGCCCTCAGGGCCCTTGAGGCCATAGCGAGGGCCTTGGCCGAGCTGGGCGGGGCCATGGACGACGGTGTCTTAGAGGTCAGGGAGGAGAAGGCCGTAAGGCTCATGAGGGCATTCGGCCTCACGGGCCAAGAGATATCGGCCTGCGGGAGGGACGGGCTGGCCGACGCCGTCAAGGCCCTGGTGGTGGAGAAGGTAGCCCTCTCCATGGCCTACAGGTGAGCCGGACGTGAGGCCCCTGAGGGCCTACTTTATCTCCAGGCCCAATAGGTTCACAGCCCTGGTGGAGCTCGAGGACGGCTCTGTTGAAAAGGCCCACGTGGCCGACCCGGGCAGGTTGAGCAAGCTGCTCTTCAAGGGGAACGAGCTGCTCTTGGTGCCCAAGGAGGGAGGGAAGCTCAAATACAGGCTCCTGGCCGCCAGGATGGGCGATAAGTGGGTCCTGGTGGACAGCGGGGTCCACAACTACTTAGCCGAGCTGGTCCTGCCCTACGTGCCATACCTCTCAGCCTTCGAGCACGTAGTCAGGGAGGCCAGGCTCCGGGGGGCGAGGATAGATTTCAAGCTTGATGGCTACTGGCTCGAGGTGAAGGGCTGCACGCTCATAGAAGGCCGGGTGGCCTACTTCCCAGATGCCCCGACGGCCCGGGGCCTGAGGCACGTCAGGGCCCTGAAGGAGCAGCGTGAGGCAGGAGTGCTCTTCCTCGTCATGGCCGATGCCGATCTCCTGGCCCTGAACTACCGTGTTGACCCGGCCTTCAGCCGTGAATTAGCTTCCTCTGCCCTGGACCTGTTCGCCTACTCCTTCTCCTTCGACGGCGAGGCCCTGGAGCCCCTGGGCCTCATCCCGACTACGAGGGAAGAGAACCCAGAGGACGTGCTGCCCTTCCTGTCCGAGCTCAGGAAGGCAGTTGAGGAATACAACAGGCTCCACGGCCCGGAGGCCCGGTATGACATAATAGAGGTGAACGAGGACAGCTTCGCCTTGGCCCTGACGGGCTACGGGACCTGTTCCTGCTGCCTATTTGACTACCTGGATGACATAATATACGAGGCCGGCCTTGAAGGTTGGTCCGTGTGCTCTTGGAAGAGCCGGAGGGGCCAATTCATAGTAAGGTATTCCAGGTCGGGCGGGCCTTAAGCACCACTTTTAAATCCTCGGGCCCCTCTGGTGCCCGTCATGCCGGGCTTGAGCCTCAACCGCATGGCGCTCCCGCTCGTGAGGGAGCTGTTGAGCGAGCCAGAGAAATACGGCATAAGGGTCCTCAAGGCCGAGTGCGGGGCCACGGTCCTAGACCTGGGCGTTGAGGCCACCGGGGGGCTGGAGGCTGGCCTGAAGATGGTGGAGGTATGCCTCGGCGGCTTGGGCAGGGCTTCCCTGGCCTGGCTAAACGTGGCGGGCCATCTCATGCCGGCCGTCTCCGTGTGGACCGATAGGCCAGCGCTGTCAGCCCTGGGCTCCCAGATGGCGGGCTGGAAGCTGGAGCTATCCGGCCGGACGGTTCTGGGCTCTGGGCCAGCCAGGGCCCTGGTCAAGAAGCCCAAGAAGGTCTTCAGGGCCCTCGGGCACGAGGAAGAAGCCGACTTGGCCATCTTGGCCCTGGAGGCGGAGGAGCTCCCGGACGAGGGCTTCCTTAAGGGCGTTGCAGGAGCCTGTGGCGTTGGGCCGGACAAGCTCTACGTGCTCGTGGCATCAATAAACAGCACGGCTGGCCTGGTCCAGGTGGTCGGGAGAGCTGTTGAAGCCTGCCTTCTCAAGATGATGAACATGGGCCTTGACGTCAAGGCCGTGAGAACGGCCCTCGGAATCGCCCTCCTGCCGCCCCCGCACCCGGACCCGGACGTGTGCATGGGCAGGACGAACGACTCGCTCCTCTACGGCAGCACGGTCATCCTCACGGCCGACCTAGATGACCAGGTCCTGGCCGAGGCCGTGCCCAAGCTGCCGTCCTGTTCTTCGCCTTCCTACGGCAAGCCCTTCCTGGCCATATACGAGGAAGCTGGCCAGGACTTCTACTCCATAGATCCGGCCGTCTTCGCACCGGCACGGGTGGCCATAACGAGCCTGAGGTCGGGCCGGACATACGTGGCCGGCAAGCTCAACGAGGACATAATATTGGAGTCCTTTGGACTGAAGGCGTGAGGGTGCTGCTCCCTCATGGAGGCCAGGAGCCTTTTCTGGGAGTTCCTCAGAGGCCTAGAGGGAGAGGTCAGCTCGGCCCTAGAGGAGCTGGGTGAAGGAAGGGCCTTCCACATGGTAGATGTCCATGTGAGCACCTTCCTCGCCCTGAAATCGGCCTTGGAAGGGGCCTATGGCCCAGGCGAGCTATCCAGGAGCCTCTTCTTTTCATGCCTCGATTCCGTTATCTCGTCCTTCCTCTGGGCCCAGCTCGCCCTCCTAACCCGGAACTGCCAGCTGGCCTTCAGGGAGCTCAGGTGGGTGATGGAGCTGTCCTGCCGGTCGTGGCTCCTCGACCTCTTATACCCGCACGACGAGCCGAGCAGGAAGCTCCTGAAGGGCCTCTCGCTTGAGAAGAAGCGCAGGGAAGTGCTCCCGCCCGGCTGGAGGCTGGTCAAGAAGGCCCTTGAGGCCCTGAGGGACTTCGAGCTAGAACGTGATGAGAGGCTCAGGATAAGGAAGGCCTGGAAGGAGCTCAACAGGCACGTCCATGCCGTGCCGGCGTCCGCCCACTATACGGGTTTGGTCGGCAGGCTCCTGGAGATATCCGACGTGGCCTCCGACGTGACCATCACGCTGGCCCTAGACGCCTTCCCGAGGGCACGGAGCGATATGGCTTCCTTCCTCTCGGGAAAAGCCTGGAGGAGCTACCTGCCCATGACCTACCGGTGCCTTAAGCCATACCTCGGTTGAAGTGCTCAAGCTCACGCTCTAGGAGCTCGGATGGCTTGGGCACGGGCACGAGCAGCGGCAAGCCATCACTCCCCGAGCTTGTCCGGCAGGTATTCGTCAACTATGTAGGTCAGGCCGTATCGGCTGAAGGCCTCTAGCTCCGATTTCCTCCTGTGCTTCAAGAAGGCCCTTATCTCCCTCTGCCAGAGCTGGCCCGAATAGCGTGGATCCTTCTCGAGATCCTGGAGGCGCTTTATGTCTATGTCCGTGAGGGGGTCGCTGGGGAGCTTATACTTCACGATGTCCGTGGCCCAGACGCCTATCCACTTCGCATCGGGCGTCGTCA
>CAZVRS010000024.1:0-7150 GCA_964630115.1 uncultured Candidatus Bathyarchaeia archaeon
TAGAGCACTTCTTCTCCGTCGGGAGGGGCTTGACCATGTTGTTCTTCTTCATATACGCTTCCGGCGGGGGCATAATGGAGTTCTCCATCCCGCTTAGCCAGTTCGGCATCCCCGGGGGAGGCTCCATGGGCTTCACGCTCGACATCAGCAGGGTCCTCATGATCCTCATAGGCATAGACATCTTGGACATAGGGAAGAGCGTCCTGAATGCTGTGGCCTTCCTTTCCGAGAAGGCTGAGGAAGAAGCAGAACACTTCTAGGGCCAGCCCGGGCTGGCCCTAGCCCACCTGCGTTTTCTTCCTCGGCAGCCTCACCTCGAGTATGCCCTTCCTGAACTCGAACCTCATGGCCCTTACCTCGACCGGGACGGGCAACCTCGTCCTACAGCGCAGCCTCCTCAGCTCGCCTTCGACGTGAACCACGCCCAGGTCCCTGGGCCTTAGGGCCTTCTTCATCTCCGCCACGACTTCTATCAGGTCCTCTTCCACGGGCCTGACCCTTATGGTCTCGGGCTTCACGAAGGGCAAGTCCATAGTGACCACGACCTCGTCGGGCGACACGGATATGTGCGTCAAAGGTTCTATGCAGCCGTCCCTGATGTCCCAGGAGGGCCTCCCTGGCTCAAAGAGGGCCCCGAGGACCTCCTCCGAGGCCCTCTGTATCTCCTCCATGTATTCCAAGAGGAGCTCGAGCAGGTCCCTCCTCCTCGGCCTCTCCCCGGCCGACATCGCTTATACCCCCGGGGCTCATACATATAAGGGTATATCATACTCCTGGGTCTTCCTCATGCGTGCCATCTCACGCTGCGTCCTCCTCATTATGTCCCTGGCCCTAAGCCTTATCTCCTCGCCCTTGTGGACGAGCTCCTCCACGTTCAGCTCCAGGCCCAACATCTCGGCCAGCTTGGCTAAGACAGACGCAGCTGCCTCTGGGTCGGGGTAGGCGAAGAAGCATTGAGCTGACAGCACAAGGGCCGGGAGGCCGTGCTCAGCACAATACCTGAGTATCAGAGCGTATGGGCCCACCATTATGCCGCTCTCAAGGACCTTTATGTCGTGCTTCTTAAGCAGGTCGATGCCCTCAGGCAAGCTGGCAGCACCGAAGACGGAGGGCTTCTCTATGTCCGTCCTGTTCGGGACCGGTATGCCGGATAGGGATATTATGAGCTTGGCGTTCTTCGAGCGGCACCACTCCACTATGGCCCTAGACAGGGGGGCCACGGCCCCTGCCGGGACGGCCGTCTCGGACACTATGACAAGTATGCCCTTGTCCCCGAAGACCCTGATGGGCGAGTGGGGGAGGCCCCCGTGCAGGACGGCTATGGGCGGTAGGAGGTCGGAGCGGACGTAGGCTACCTCACGCAAGCCGAGCTTCTCCACGAGATACTGGGCGGCTATGACGCCCACCAGCCCCACGTCCGGCAGGCCCACCACGACTATCTGGCCCGGCCCTATTTCCTCACGTTCTACCACATGGACTTCTCCCAACGGCATCCCGGGGCTAACGGCCCCCGCCGGACATAATAAGCCTTCCCGACCCGGCGGGGGAGGGCCTGAGGTCAATCGGCCTCGAGCTTCTTAATCACTATCCTGCACGGTATCGGAAGCTTGGCGGCCCCACGCCTCAGGGCTTCCTTGGCCACTTCTATGCCCGGCTCGTCAACCCGGACCAAGAGGACCTTAGAGCCCTCCCAGACCTGGGCAGCCGTCCCGACGGGCTTTCCGAAGGCCAGCCTCATGCCGTCCTGCAGCCTGTCGGCACCAGCACCGAATATCATCTTGTTCTCACGCAGGACGTGGTGCGGGTAGGGCACGACCCTGAAGAAGTAGTTGTTCTTTCCAAGCTTGGATTCGAGGTATTTATTGGCGGCCACTCGGGCTGCCTCAAGGGCGTTGTGCCTTATCTGGCCTGATTTCCTGGCTATCAAGACGAGCTCATACTGGAACCGCCTGTTCGGGTCGCCATGCGTGAACTTCCTTATCTTGGGGTCGGGTATGCCGTCGATATACTCACGCCTGGTGTAGGGGGGCGACTCCATCCTCCGCCAGCACCTCGGCTTCACGGTGATTCACCCGCCAGCCGGATGGGGAGGGGGATTTAAATATTCGCCCCATCGCGCTCAGCTTCCTCCATGCACCATGCGGGCCGATACGTAATTCGCCACCTCCGCCAGGTCCTCAGGCATGAGTTCCCTCACACGCTTGTCGGCGTGCGGTGCCCTCAGGGCCAGCTCACGGGCCTCCTGCTCGTCCATGCCCAGGCCGGACAAGGCGAGCCTGAGGGCCCTCCTGACCGTCTTGTTCCTATGCGAGAAGAGGCCCCTGACGAGGGCCAAGAAGAGGGCCTCATCCCGGACCCTGAAGGGCGGGGGCCTCTTGACCAACTTCACGGCCACGGAATCCACGTCTGGCTCGGGCCAGAAGCGGTCCCTTGGCACGGGCTCCAATACTTCCACGTCGGCCCTGTAGTAGGCCGTCACGGTCAGCCTGCCGTAGTCGTCCGTCCCTGGCTCGGCCACCAGCCTGCGGGCCAGCTCCTCTTGGACGATAAGGACGGCCAACTCCAGGCCGGGCCTGTCCAAGAGCCAGAAGATCAGCTTGGATATTATGTTGTATGGCGGGGCCGAGACTGACTTGTTGAAGGAGGGCAGGGGGACCTTAAGCACATTGCCTTCTATGACCTCCACGTTGGGATATGAGGCCAGCCTGTCCCTCAGGAGCCTGGCCAGGCCCCTGTCTATCTCGACCGCCAGGACACGGCACTTCCTAGAGGCCAGGACCTCAGTCAAGAAGCCCAGGCCAGCCCCTATGTCTAGGACGGTATCGGACGGCCTCAGGCGGGCGTGGTCGGCGAGCCTCTCCATGAGGGCCGTGTCTAAGAGGAAGTGTTGGCCTAGCTTCTTCTTGGGCTTTAGGCCATAGGACCTGAGGAGCTTCTTAACGGCCCTGACGGGTATCAAAGCTCCTCACGGGGGCCTGGTGAAGAGCCTATACCTGGGCTCCTCCATGAGCTCCTCCATGACCCTCTTGGCGATCATCTTGACCGGGTTAGGCAGGCCGGTCCTCTTCTGGAGGTCCTCGAAGCTCTCGAAGGGCTTCTTCTCACGTTCCTCCAGTATGAGCCACATATACCTCTTGCCTATCCCGGGCAGGAGCTCTAGGGCGTGGAGGCGGGGGGTCAGGGGGCCAGCCGTGTTGAAGAACTCCACGAACCTCTTCTCGTTCCTCGTTATTATGGTCTCGACGGCTATGGGCAGCTCCGCCTTGGCCGTCATGGTGAGGTCGTCGTAGGATATCCGGCCTATTATGTAGGCTATGTGCTCCCTCTCGTTCCGGCCTATGTAAATCCTGTCCTGGGGCTTTAGCTCGACCCCTATCTTCGCCACGGCCTCCAGGAGCGTGAAGTAATCTTCTCCAACGAGCTGGACCACGGGGCCAGCAAGCCTCCTCCTGCCGGCCCTCACTTCCCTGACCATGAAGTCCAGCACGTATGCGTATTCCTCATACTTCTTCTCCTTCCCCCGCCCTCTGGCCATCCCCCGGCCTCCTACCTATACTGGTCCAGGAGGTCCAATATCTTCTTCAGCTTCTCCTTGCTGAAGTATACCCTATGCCCCCTGAGGAAGACCTTCAGCTCTTCCTCCGTCTTTGGCATGCAGTTCACAATCTGGACGGCTTCCCAATCGGATAGGCCGAATTCCTCCACCAGCTTGTCCACGAGCTCCCTGGCCTCGGCCGCCCCTATCTTGGAGAACTTGCCCACGTAATCGAGGGTCCTGATGAGGAAGTCGCCACCGGCCTCCGGCCCGACCTCCTCTATGAGCTCCTTGACCTCTGGTATGGTGAGGAGCTTCTCGTCCACGACCCTCCTTACCACGCCACCACCCCCACCTCAGCTGGCGTGGGGCATGAGGTGTTCTGGCCTCACGAAGAGCGTCCTGACCTCACCGCCCACCTTGACCTGGACTATGTAGGCACGGCCCCTCTTGCCCACGACCGTGCCCACCCGGCCGTGGTATCGCCTGTGCGGCATGCCCTTATGTATGGCCGGGTCCACTTTTATCACAACTTTATCGCCCACGCCATACTGCCTCAGTATGCGGCTGAGCTTGAGCTTGCCACGCTCCCTCGGGTGCTTCCTGAACACCTTCCTCGTCTTGTGCCTCAGGCCCTTCGATTGGGGCACCGCCTCACACCCCCTCCATGAGCACGTCCACCACGTCCAGCTCAAGCACTTGAGCACCTGCCCTTATAAACTCAGAGATGCTGGGCCTCGTCCTGCCCTCGTCGCCCGTCACCAGCTCCTTCACGTAGAGGCCTCCATCGCACCTGACCCTTATCTTGACTACGTCGGGGCCCAGGCGCTCAAGGACCTTGAGCTCCCTGACGGACCTGACCCTAACCTTGTCCGGCCTCCTGTGAAGGACCCTGAGGGGCGTCCTCTGCTTTATCGTGATGCCCGAGAAAGCCTCTTCCAGGCGGGCTAGCTCATCGTCCGAGACGGGCCTGTCGAACTTCACGACCACCTCATATACCTTCTCGGCCTTCTCGGATTTCACACGCCTTACGAAATTCCTATCAACGTATTTCAGGCCCGATACGGATACCATGCCTTCCGCACGCCTGTTTATCTCTTCCTCAAGGGCCCTGAGGTCAACCCTTCGCTTCTTAGGCCTCTTGACCTCCACCACGAAGGGCCTGCCGGGCCCCAGCATCCTGGCATCTATGTCCTCACGTCCAGCAGCGTGGAAGGCAGCATCCTCTCCCTGGAAGGCTTCTACAACGGGCTCGCAGATGAGCTCAGATATGGAGGTCGGGTAGAGCTTGCCCGTCCAATTGCACCTAGGACAGCCATGCCCACCGCAGCGTGTGCAAACCCACCTGGCCTGTGGTATGCCCCTCACGAGCTTCCTGTAGCGGCCAGCTATGAAGACGGGGTTGGGCCTGACCTCGACCGTGCCCTCGAAGGGCCTTACCAAAATTAGGACGTCCGGCTTCCTATACTCAACGGGCACGCTCAGGGCCTTTGATATGAGCTTGCCTATCTCACGGCTCAGCTCGTTCCTCAGAGCCTCGGCGTGCTCGAGCCCGAACTCGGCCCTGAAGGCATCTTCACGTTCTCCTACCTCTGGGGGGAGTTCGATACCCACGAGGAAGTTGTGGAACTCGTAGCCCCTGAGGGCCTCGAGGGCTTTTGAGGCCAGCTCGCCCACCCTGGCCAGGATGCCACGGCACAAGTAGCATTCATCGGGGCCCGGGGGGACCTCTTGGCCCTCTTTCTCCAGGAAGGCCCTGGCGGGCTCGAAGAAGCCGTTAACGGCGAGGTCCCTTATGACCTCAAGGGCCCCCTGGTCCCCTCCCTTCAGCCTGAGGTGTGCGGTTAGGAAGAGGGCCGTCTTGAGGGCACGCCCCCTCTCGGCGTTCGTCAGGCCGTAGCCGAGCAGGGCGAACTGCCTCCCGAGACAGGAATCGCACAGCGGGTATCTCCTGAGCATGGAGCGGGCCTTCTCAAAGATGTCCATTTCCTCAACCCGCCTTGAAGGGCCAGCCCTTCAGCTTCAGGGCGAAGGGCCTGCGCCTCATCTTCTTGAACTGCTTGCTCATCTTCCTCATCATGTTGTAGTATTTTATCAGCTCCCTCACGTCCCTCTCGTCTGTGCCGGAGCCACGGGCTATACGCCTTATCCTCGATGCGTTCAGTATCCTCGGGTTGGCCATTTCCTCGGGCGTCATGGAGTTCATTATGGCGAGCCACTTCTTCACCTTCGTCTCCACTTCCTCGAAGGCCTCCTTGGGGAGCTCGTAGGAGAAGCCGGGCAGGAGGCCCAGGAGCTTGCTCAACCGCCCCCTCTTGGTCATGCCCTTGAGCACTTCCCTCAGCTCGTAGAGGGTGAACTTGCCCCTGGCTATGGCCTCAACGGCCTCGGCCGATATCTCCTTCTCGGCCTCCCGGACCTTCTCGACTATGCTCTCTATGTCCCCTATGCCCAGGAGGCCCGATATGAACTTGGAGGGGACGAAGTGCTCTATGTCCTCGATCTTCTCGCCCGTCCCCACGAACTTTATCGGGGCGCCCGTGGCCGCCACGGCAGAGAGGGCACCGCCCCCCCTGGCGGACCCATCAAGCTTGGCCAGGAATATGGAGCCTATGGGCGTGGCCTCGTGGAAAGCCCTGGCCTGGGTGGCTGCCTGCTGTCCTATGGTGGCATCTATGACCAACATGACCTCGTCGGGCCTGATGGCCTCGGCCAGGGCCCTCATCTCCTCCATTAGGGCCTTCTCCTCCTTGTGCCTGCCGGCCGTATCTATTATGATGACGTCGAGGCCGGAGAACTCCTTGAGGCCCCTCAGGGCTATGCCGACCGGGTCCTTGCCCTCCGGCTCGCCGTAGAAGGGGACGCCGACACGCTCGGCAAGCTGGGCCAGTTGGGCGTAGGCGCCGGGCCGGTAAGTATCGGCACATATCAGGCCGACCTTCAGGCCCTTCTTCTTGAAGAAGTAGGCCAGCTTGGCAGCAGAAGTAGTCTTCCCTGAGCCCTGGAGGCCGATGAGCATGATAACCTTACGCTGGCCTGGCCTTACTCCTATGTCAACCGGTTTCTCCCCCACCAGCTTGACCAATTCCTCGTAAACGACCTTTATGACGTGCTCACGCCTCGAGATGCCGGGCGGCAGCTCCTCCTTCAGGGCCCTCTCCCTGACCCGTTCCGAGAGGGCGAAGACGAGCCTGACGTTCACGTCGGCCTGGAGGAGGGCCCTCTGTATATCACGGACCAGCTCGTTGACGAGCTTCTCATCTACTGCGGGCGCCCTGAAAACACGCCTGAGGGCATCATACAGGGCCTTGCCCAGCCTGCTCAGCACCATGCCTCCCTCCGGGTTCCCTCGGGTGGAGATAAGCGTGCGGTCAGATTATTGAGCCTTCCTCACGGCCCAGGGCTCGGCGACTAGGTGTCTCATCACCCCAAGGGCCCTGCTCGGCTGGCCTTAAGTGCGTTTTGCCCTGGGCCCTCACCTGAAGCCATAACGGCCCCTCAGGGGGACGAAGGCCACGCCGCCGAGGTCCTGGACTTTGACCTTGCCCCCCTCCTTCCGGACCTTAAGGAGGCTCTGGAAGAAGTGGAGGCCACCGACCGGTATGAGCAATATGC
>CAZVRS010000024.1:7250-10999 GCA_964630115.1 uncultured Candidatus Bathyarchaeia archaeon
ACCTTAAGGAGGCTCTGGAAGAAGTGGAGGCCACCGACCGGTATGAGCAATATGCCCCCCTCCTTCAGCTGGTCGATCAGGGGCCTCGGCACGTCCGGTGCGGCCGCCGTGACCAGTATCCGGTCGTAGGGGGCCTCGGGCGGGTAGCCCAGCGAGCCATCGCCGTGTAGGACCGTTATCCTGTCCGAGAAGCCGTTGGCCTCCACGTTCTTCTTGGCCATCAGGGCTAGCTCGGGCACTATCTCTATGGTCCAGACGTGCCCCCACTCCTCCTTAGGTGCCTCGGACGGCGCTACTACCTCGGCCACCGTGGCGGCGTGCCAGCCGGAGCCAGCACCTACCTCAAGGACCTTCTGGCCCACTTCGAGCTCCAGGGCCTCGTTCATTATGGCCACCATGTCTCACCCGGCCCGACCCCGAGGCAGGCCCGTAAGGGGTCGAGGCCGTGTGGTGCAGATACGGTCTGCCCGAACCCTATGGGGAGGGGCGTGTCCACGTGGGCGTATGGCTTCAGCCTGTCCGGAAGGAACTTATACCTCGGGACCTTCCTCATGGCCCTTATGACCTTCTCGGACCTCAGGATGCCCTCGGCCCTAAGCCTCGATATCAGTTCTTCCCATTTCTTCTCCAGTTCCTCTTGGCCCAAGGCCGACACCTGTAGGTTTATGGCACCGGCCCTATATATCGTCCGGCATGGCCGTCGAGGTCGTGAGGGCCAGGGGACACCCGAACGTTAGGGCCGAGCACCCTACCACGCTGGAGGTGACCCGTGAGGAAGAGCTGACGCCGAGGGGCGATTGCATAATAGCCGTTGGAGCCGATAAGGCCGCCAGGGACCTGAGCGAGGAGTTCAAGCGGTTGGCCAGGTCGGAGGGGGCCACCATAATAATGACGATTGAGGTGCCCTCCCTGGGCCTGAGGGAGGTCATAACGGGCCGGGGGCACCCGGGCCTCACGTTCGACCACCCGACCGATATGGTCGTCAGGAAGAGCGATTACGTCTGCGGCCGGACGGTGGCCATAAGGGCCGATAAGGCCGCCAGGGACCTGCCGAGGGAGCTCGTGAGGGCCCTGAGGGACCCGAGGACGGAGGTCATCATAAGGCTCGAGGTCAAGCCACCTCGGCGTCAACTGCCACCTGCCACCTGAAAGGCCCGACAGCCCTCACCTTCCTGACCGCCAGGATTTTCCTCACGGACCGGCCTGCCTTCTCAACGCCTTCCTTTAGGATCCTTATGGCCTCCTGCTCTGGCTCCGGGGCACCTGCGAACGTGTAGAAGTGTATTATGCCTCCCTCGGGCCTGAGGGCCTCGCAGGCAGCATCTAGGAACTTGTGGGCCTTCTCAGGCAAGTTCATTATGACCCTATCGGCCAACCCCCTGAGGCCCGACCTGACGGCTTTTCTGGCGTCCGAGAGGAGCGGCACCACACGCCCCCTGACCTTGTTCAAGACCACGTTTTGGGCTAGGTAGTGGAAGGCCCAGGGGTTCACGTCCACCGCATAGGCCAGAACGGACCCCACTCGCTTGGCAGCCAGTATGGAGAAGGGGCCCACGCCTGCGAACATATCCAATATGACCTCGTCCTCCCGGACCTGGGAGGCAACCCTTGCGTGCTCGAAGGAGAGCCTGGGCGAGAAGTAGACCTTGGCCACGTCGAGCCGGAAAGTGCAGCCGTGCTCCCTGTGGGCCGTCTCCGTCGGGCCGGAGCCAGCTATGGGCACGAGTTCCCTGAGCCTGAACTCGCCAGAGACAGGCCCTCCCTTGGCCAGGACAAGCCTCACCTTCTTGTGGACGGCCATTATGGCCGAGCCCACTACCGGCCCGTAGGGCCAGAGGGGCTCGGAGAGTTCCACGATGGCCACATCCCCAATGACGTCAAAGGACCTCGGGACCAGCTCCAGAAGTTCCTCGGGGATGGAGCTCGAGAGTATGTCCAAGAGCTTCTTGGGCTTCTCTCTCGGCTTGAAATCGGCAAAACCCAGCTCAAAACGGCCCAGCCTCTCCTCAAGGGCCGTGAGTTCTTCTCCCAAGGGCTCCCTGGCCAGGGGGAAGAGGACCAAGCCTTCCCTCCTGATCGGCTGGCATGACCTATCCAGCAGGCCCAGTTCCTCCAGGACCTTGAGGGCCCTCGAGGCCAGCTCACGCCTGACGCCCACGTAAGGCCTCTCCATGTATCTCTGGCACGGGTGGGCCCGGGCTTACCTAAGCCTTTCCGATACGATGAGGGGCACGGAGTCGGAAATCTCACGTAAAACTTCACGTAAAAACGGCCTGGGGAAGTTGGAATTGGGATTTCCGCAAACCTTATATTGCCTATGAATTAGCCCCCGGTGTAGTGCGGTAGGAGGAAAAGGAATGGGGGCTTTAGAGGTCGCACTGCTCATCATCCAGGGCTTCCTGACCATCTACTTCACCTTACTCACGACCAGGGCTGTCGTCCTGCTGTTCTTCGCCATGAGATACGAGAAGAAGCTCAGGTCCCTCGGGGAGAACAAGGAGCTCCTGGCCCGGAGGCCCTTCGTCACCATAATGATACCTTGCTACAACGAGAAGAACGTGGTCGAGAGGGCCATAGAATCCTGCCTGTCCGTGGACTACGACAACTTCGAGATACTGGTCATAGACGATTCCACGGACGAGACTGTGGAGATACTTGAGAAGTGGGCCAGGCACCCGAAGGTCAGGGTCATACACAGGTCCGAGAGGAAGGGCTGGAAGGGAGGAGCCTTGGACGAGGGCCTTAAGCACCTGGACCCCAGGACGGAGTTCATATTGGTCGTGGACGCCGACCAGGTGGTCCCGAGGAGCATCATAAAGAAGATGCTGGCCAAGTTCACGGACGAGAAGGTGGCGGCCGTCCAGGGGCGTTCCTCCTCCATACTTAATGCGGACGAGAACTGGGTCACCATGGCCGCCAGGACGTTCTCGACCCTCGGCTTCGCCGTCGAGCACCCGGGCAGGTTCGCCATGGGAGGGGCAAACCCGCTCTCGGGCTCCACCATGATGGTCAGGAAGGACGTGCTCGAGGAAGTAGGGGGCTTCGGGGACAGCATAACGGAGGACTACGACCTGACGCTCAGGATATACATCCACGGCTACGAGGTCGTCTACGACGACTCGGTTAGGAGCCTGACGGAGTGCCCCTCGACCGCCTGGGACTTCATGAAGCAGATGTGCAGGTGGCTTGAGGGCAGGGTGAGGAACTTCAGGAAGAGGTTTAAGGACGTAATTAGGTCGGACAAGCTGCCCTTGAGGAAGAAGCTCGACCTAGCCCTGGAGTGCCTGGCCAACACGGCTGCCCTAGCGGCCGCCCTGGGGAGCATCAGCTGGTTCATATCGTTCGTCACGGGCGTCCAGGCCCCGAGCTTCCTGGCCTTCCTCGGCCTGCCCGGCCCGGTCCAGCTGGCCTTCTCGACCTACTTGCTCGTGGGCTACCCGCTCGTGGTCTTCGCAGCCCTGAAGAAGGAGGGCGAGAAGAGGACGGTCGGCTGGCTCATATCGTTCTTCCTGGCCATGGGCCTAGCCGTCCCGTTCTCCCTCGGGGCCTTGCTGAGGGGTGCGTTCGCCAACACGGGCTACTTCTACAGGACCGTCAAGACGGGCCGTATAACCATGTTGGGCGAGTTCCTGAGCGAGGAATACGTGATGAGGGGAGGCATGCAGACCTCCTACGGCCTGGAGGGCTCGTCCAACTTAAGCCTCTTGGCCGGGCTGTTCGCCCGGCCCCCGAACATGCTTTAGGCACGT
>CAZVRS010000025.1:0-10643 GCA_964630115.1 uncultured Candidatus Bathyarchaeia archaeon
ACCTGCTGGCCTCGGCTATGCGTTCCATCTCGTGCCTCTTCTGGACGGCGTGGCTCCTCATGTCGCCCCTTGAGGCCAGTATGAGTTCCTCGGCTATGCATTCCTCCAGGGACCTGGGGCTCCTGAAGGCGGCCATGCGGGCCCCCTCGGCCAGGTGCCTGAGGGCCAGGTCAACCCTCCTCTGGGGCGATATGTCGACCGATACGTGATACACTATGCCGCCGTAGGCTATCCTAGTCGTGTCCTCGCAGGGAGCTGCGTTCTCAACTGCCCTCACGAGGACCTGTATCGGGTTCTCGCCCGTCCTGAGGTGTATTATCTCGAAGGCGTTCCTTACGGCCTTTATGGCCTTCGCCTTCTTGCCCGTGTTCCTGCCGGGCCTCATGAGCTGGTTTATGAAGCGCTCGACTATGTTGACCTCTGCCTTTCCGAAGCGCCTGTGCTCGTGGCGGCCCATGCTGTGCGGCCAGTAGACGGGCTTAAGGCATATGTAACGCTTCAGGCCCGGGTCCCTTACCTCAACGCCCCGGAAGCTCCACTTCCCGAAGAGCTTTATTTCCCCGGGGCCTGCTCCCTCAGCCGACACAGCCATCACCTCATCGGCTTCTCACGCTTGCCCGTCACCAAGTCCTTGAGCGGCACGCCGTTCACCATTATGACCTTATACTTCACGCCTGGTATGTCGCCCATGGACCGGCCCCTGGTCCCGCCTATGCCCACTATTATGACCTCGTCGTGCTCGTCGACCACGTTGAGGGCACCGTCCCCGGGCAAGAAGGCCGTCACCACCTTGCCCGTCTTCACGAGCTGGACCCGGACGCACTTCCTTATGGCCGAGTTGGGCTGTCGGCTCTCAACTCCCACCTTCTCGAGCACTATGCCCCTGGCCATGGGGGCACCGCCCATCGGGTCGAACTTCTCCTTTATCCTGAGCATCCTGCGCTTGTAGTAGTAATCGCTCCACCTGAACTTCTTGCGCTTCTGCTTCAGCTTCCTTGCTGCGAACTCGCCCCTCGGCGACTTCGAGCCTGCCATCTCCCTCCCTCCTGGGCCCTACCTACCCCGGCCCCAGAGGGCCTTATTTATCCTTACCTGCTACATAACGCCAGGGCTAGGCGGGCCATGGGGCCGTGAAGGCCAGCGGGAGGCCCGAGGGCCTAGAGTATCATGACGTTGTCTATGCCGAAGTATCTCCTGGCTAGTAGCCTGAGCTTCTCGGCGTTCCGGCCGTTCCTGCCTATGGCCCTGGCCTTGTCCTTCGGGTCAACTGATACGACGGCTATCTTCCTGCCGTCCGGGCGCTCGGTCAGCCTTATGCCCTGGATGCGGACCGGCTTCAGGGCGTTCGCCAGGAACTCCCTCACGTCCTCGGAATACTCCACGACCTCCAACTTCTTCCTCATGAGCCTCTCCAGCAGCTTGACCTTACGGCCCTTCTTCCCTATGGCGAGGCCCATGTGCCCCTTCTTCACCACGAATATTATCCTGTCGTTCTTGTCGTCTACCACGCAGTCCTCCACCACGGCCCCAGTCATGGTCTCGAATAAGGCTATGAGGCCCATCTCCTTGGCCGTGAGCCTCACCCTGGGCCCCTCAGGCACCTTCCTCCACCTCCCCTCCCACCAGCTCCATTATCTTCGACAGGCCCGGGTCCTTCACGGCTAAGGCGGCTACCATAAAGGGTTTTCCACAAACGTGCCCTAGGTCCCAACTGGACCCCTTGAACTCCACCACCGGTATGCCAGATAGGCGGGCGTAATACTCTATGTCGGCCCTTATGTGGGCTGGGCAGTTCTCGGCCACCACTATGACCTTGGCCTTGCCCAGCTTGGCGGCCTTTATGGTGCTCTTAGAGCCCAGCAGGACCTTGCCCGTCCTTACGGCCATGCTTATGGCCTTCGCCAGCTCGGCCATGCTGAACGACATCAGCTCCCAGCCTCCTTGGGCATGAGGCTCATGAACAAGGTGACGGCGCCCGTCCCGACCGGTATGGGCTGGCCTATGAGTATGTTCTCCGTGACGCCCTTCAGCTCGTCCACCTCTCCCCTGACGGCCGCCTTCACGAGGTTCACTATCGGCGTCTCGAAGGCAGCCCTGGCCAGGACGCTGGCCTTCTCGCCCGCAACGCCGTGGCGGCCTATCTGCCTCACAACGCCCGTGTTGGTCATGGTGTCTGCCACGAGCATTATGTGCCTCACGTCCACGTCTAGGCCCTGCTCGTCTAGGACGCCCTTGGCCTCCCTTATTATGGCGTTGCGGGCCGCCTCTATGCCCAGGACGGATGCTATCTCGTGTATGTCGTTCGTGTAGGTCCTGGTCGGGTCAACGCCCTCGACCTCTATGATGCCCCTGAGGTTCGAGCCGTCAGCCCTTATGAACCACTCGCCCGTCATCATGTCCTTATCCACTATGACCCTCTTTATGCCCGGGACGCCCTTGATGTGGACGGATGGCAGCTTCTCTATGAGCCTCCTGAGGGCCTTCGCCTCGCCGGACTTGGGCTTGACGTAGAGCCTCAGGCCCTCCACATCGACCGTGCACTTCAGGCCGGTCTCTATGGCCCTGACGACCTCGTCGACCGTGACGTCCCTGTCGGCCATTATGTCCTCGTCCAGGTCGAGGACGACGCACTCCCTCAAGATGTCCTTGTAGATGTTCCTGGTGACACTCCCGACCGTGGTGTGCACTATCCTCTTGGCCACCTCACGGGCCTTCTCCTCGGACTTCCTGTGCTCCTCGTCCAACCTTATCTCCATTATGGGCGTGGAAGGCTGCCTCCTGGCATCGACTATCTCTATGAGCCTCGGGAGGCCGAGCGTTACGTTCTGCTCCCTCACGCCAGCGTAGTGGAAGGTCCTGAGCGTCATCTGCGTGCCGGGCTCGCCTATTGATTGTGCCGTCACGACGCCAACGGCCTCCCCCGGCTCGACCAGGGCCCTCTTATACCTGAGGACGGCCAGCTCTACGGCCCTGTCCACGCCCTCCTTGCTCAAGCGGGCCTTCCTGAGCTCCTCCCTCAGCTCGTCCCTTATGGCCTTGGTGAGCTCGTGTTCTACTTCGGCCAGCCGGGCCTCTATGTAGTCCTCCGGGGCTGGCTCGCCAGGACCTACGGCCAGCTTCACCTGCTCGACCAGCCTGGCCACGTTCACGGCCTTCCCGTGGTCGCTCTTCGCAGGGTCAACGCCGTCTTCGCCGTAGCGGAACTGCACTATGCGGCCCGTTGGCGTCCTGACGGTCCCGTCATATTCGACCTTTAGGTGCTCCAGGGCGTGTATGAGCCTGCGCTGCATGTAGCCGCTCTGCTGCGTCCTCACGGCCGTGTCCACGAGGCCGTCACGGCCGCCCATGGCGTGGAAGAAGAACTCTATCGGGTCAAGGCCGTCCCTGAAGCAGGAGTATACGAAGCCACGGGCCTTCGGCGATACGTCGCCCGGCTTGAAGTGCGGGAGCGTGCGGTTCGTGTATCCACGGGTTATGCGGCGCCCTCTCACGGACTGCTGGCCTACGTTGGCGGACATCTGGCCTATGTTCAGCTTGGAGCCCCTGGCGCCCGTCCTGGTCATTATGGTGCCGGCGTTGTCCATGGTGAAGTAGTCGTCGGCTATCTTGCCCGCTTCCTCACGGGCCTTGGAGAGGACGTCCATTATGTAGTTCTCCAGGGATTCCTCAAGCGTCATGCCGGGCAGGGGCTTCAGGGTGCCAGCCCTATACTGCTCTATGAGCTCGTTCACCTTCTCCTCGGCCTTCCCGAGGACCTCCCTTATCTTCTCCATGACCTCGTCCGGCAGCTTGAGCTCGTCGTAGCCGTAGGTGAAGCCCTTCATGGTCCCGAAGACGTTGAGGAGGCGGCAGAGCCTGTTCAGGAAATCACGGGCGAACTCCGTGCCGTAGTCCTTCACGAGCCTGTGGAGCAGGCCTTCCGTCTGCTCGGCGCCTATGGCGTTCTTGTCTATCGTGCCGCATATCAGCTGGCCGTTCTTTATGACCACGTAAGCATCATACGGGCACTTCTCCTTCAGGCACACGGAGCAGGAACGGCACGTCTTGGCCTTGAACGTGTAGTTGAAGTCCTTGGGCAGGAATATGCTGAATATCTTCTTCCCGGACCAGAGCTCCACGGGCTCCTTCACGTCTGGCTCGGGCAGGGGCCCCTCATAGCCGGCGGCCGCCAGGAGCCTGCAGACCTCGTCCTTGGTCAGGTAGGTGGACTTGCGGGTGAGGAGGTAGGCCATGGACAGGAAGTCCCTTATGGCACCTATTATCGGGCCTCCGAACCTCGGGGAGAGTATGTGGTCCTGGACCTGGAGGAGGAGCCTGGCCTCGGCCCTGGCTTCCTCGCTCCGAGGGACGTGCAAGTTCATCTCGTCGCCATCGAAGTCTGCGTTGTAGGGCGGGCAGGCACAGAGGTGGAGCCTGAAGGTCTTGTAGGGCAGGACACGGACCCTGTGGGCCATTATGGACATGCGGTGGAGCGAGGGCTGCCTGTTGAACAGGACTATGTCGCCGTCCATGAGGTGCCTCTCCACCACCCAGCCGGGCCCTATCTGCTCGGCGAGCTCGTCCAGGTCCTTCACGAACTCGAGCCTGAGCTTGCGGCCGTCCGGCGTTATGACGTAGACGGCGCCTGGATGGCGGTCCGGCCCGTTCCTGACCAACTCACGCATCTTCTCTAGGTTCCAGGGCGTCACACGCTCGGGGACCCACAGCTTCATGGCTATTTCCACCGGGACGCCTACCTCGTTGATGTCTATGTTCGGGTCAGGAGATATGACCGTCCTGGCCGAGAAATCGACACGCTTGCCCGTCAGGTGGCCCCTGAACCGCCCTACCTTGCCCTTGAGCCTCTGGGCGAGGGCCTTCAGGACCCTGCCCGACCTGTGCTTCGCCGGTGGGGCGCCTGAGATCTCGTTGTCGAAGTAGGTGTTAACGTGGTAGGCCAAGAGCTCCGATAGGTCCTGGATTATCAGGGGTGGTGCCCCGCTCTCCAGGTCCTCCTTGAGCCTCTGGTTCACCCTCAGTATGTCCACGAGCTTGTGCGTCAGGTCGTCTTCGGACCTTATGCCCGTCTCGAGCGTTATGGCTGGCCTCACGTAGACGGGCGGCACGGGCAAAACGGTCAATACCATCCACTCGGGCCTGGCGCTCTTCGGATCTATGCCCAACAGGACTAGGTCCTCATCAGGTATGCGTTCCAGCCTCTCCCTGACGGCGCTGGGCGTGAGGTGCTGGACGCCTCCGCCCTCAACGTGCTCGTGGAAGGTGGTGGGCTTTATGAGCTCTATCTTGTAGTTCGGGGCCCCGCAGTGCGGGCACTCCTTGTGCTTCATGGCCTCCTTCAGGACGAACTTGTAGAAGCTCTCCGGCACCTTGCCCAACATGGCCTCAAGGCGCTGCATGCGCTTCTTCAGCTTCTCTATGGTCACGGTGGTCGCATAGACCTTCTGGGCTTCCTCCGTCATGTTCTTCTTAGCCTTAGCCAACTCCTCTGGCGTGAAGGTAGTAGGCTCCTCACGCCCATCGGGGGTCGGTTCTTTACAGCTCCGGCATACGTAAACACCAGCCTCACGGTTAAAGCTCAAGAAGCCCCCGCAGAGCGGGCATATGTCGTCGGGTATCCTCAGGCGCCCGCAGCGGCGGCAGGTGGCCCTGAGGAGGTCGTGGATTATCTTCACGAACTCCACGTGTATGACGGGCACGGCCAGCTCTATGTGGCCGAAGTGGCCGGGGCAGAAGGGGTCCCTGTTCCCGCAGGTCCGGCACCTCTGCCCGGGCTCCAGCGTGCCCAGGCGGCCGTCCATGAGGCCGCCGGGTATGGGCTCTCCCGACTCGTCGTAGGTATCGGGCATCTGGACCTCGACGACGGACATCTTCCTTATCTCGTCTGGCGAGAGGACGCCGAACTTCACGCCCTTGATGACCTTCACGGCACCCGGCGAGAGCCTGGTCAGCTCCGACATGCTCCCCACCTCACACCTTGTCCCCCAATATAAGCCTGGGCGCTATGCACAAGCTCATTATCTCTTGGAGCAGGAGCTTGAAGGCATACGAAACTACCACGGGGTATATCTCGGCCTTATCCCCGCAGAGGCGGCAGACGTATTTCCTGTTCCTGGCGTCGTAGTAGGCTATGAAGCCGCACCTCTTGCAGACGAACATGACATACCTGTCCGATTCATCGAGTAGCCTGTCCTTGAGGAGCATGGCGGCGCCGTGCCCTATGAGGCAGTCACGCTCCATCTCGCCGAACCTCAGGCCGCCCCCACGGGCCCTCCCCTCCGTGGGCTGCCTGGTCAGTATCTGGACACGGCCCTTGGCCCTGGCGTGTATCTTGTCCGCCACCATGTGGTGCAGCCTCTGGTAGTAAACGATGCCCACGAAGATGTCGGCCACATACTTCTCGCCCGTCATGCCGTTATACATGACCTCACGGCCCGTGTAGCTGAAGCCAGCTTCTACCAACATCCTCTCGATCTCCTCGGGCTTCACGCCCACGAAGGGCGTCCCATCCACCGGGTGGCCCGTCATGGCGGCTACCTTGCCAGCCATGGACTCCAGGAACTGCCCTATGGTCATACGGCTCGGTATGGCGTGCGGGTTGATTATTATGTCCGGGACTATGCCGTCCTCCGTGAAGGGCATGTCCTCGGGCGGGTAGATGGCGCCTATGACGCCCTTCTGGCCGTGCCTGGAGGCGAACTTATCGCCTATCTCGGGTATCCTGTTGTCCCTGACCTTCACCTTCACTAGCCTGTTGCCCTCGGCGTCCTCGGTCACGAAGACCTCATCAACGACGCCTTTCTCGCCAGCCTTCAGGGCCACGGAGGTATCCCGCATTTCCACAGTGCCCCTCATGGGCATCCTGGGCCCGTATTCCTCCATGAACCTCGGCGGGCTGAGGCGGCCGACCAAGACGTCGCCGTCCCTGACGTCCTGCTCCAGCCTCACTATGCCGTCGGCCTCCAGGCCCACGTAATACTTATCGCCCTTGTAGCCCCTTATGCCAGGCTCGGGCTTCTTGAACTCGTCCTTCAGGCCGCCCGGGTAAGTGCGCCTAGAGGCCTCGTAGAGCTTGAAGAGCGTCGACCTGGCCAGGCCACGGTCTATGGAGGCCTTGTTGAAGACTATGGCGTCCTCCATGTTGTAGCCACCGAAGCACAGCACGGCCACGACGCAGTTCTGGCCCGAGGGCCTCTTGTTGTAGCCTATGACCTCTATCGGCTTGGTGGTCACCAGCGGCTTCTGCGGGTAGTGCAGGATGTGGGCTCTCGTGTCCACCCTGAACATGTAGTTGCTGGCGTAGAAGCCCAGGGCCTGCTTGGCCATGGCTGCTTCGTAGGAGTTGCGTGGCGATTGGTTATACTCGGCGAACGGTATTATGCCAGCGCAGATGCCCAGTATGGCGTAGGGGGCTATCTCGAGGTGCGTGTGCTCCGGAGTGACGTCCTCGGGCTTCAGGGCTATGTAGGCGTTCTCCTCTTCCTCGGCATCTAAGTATTCGATCACGCCTTCCCTGACCAGGTCCTCGAACTTCAGCTCTCCCTTCCTGAGCTTCTCTATGTGCTCGAGCGTGAGCTTGGGCTTGCCGTCCTCGACCACTATGAGGGGCCTGCGAATACGGCCTGGGTCGCAGTTCACGTAGACCTCCGGGTTCGAGCCGACGCCCTCGTAGTAGCCTATGTTGACCTCGGGGCTTATCTTGCCAGCACGCCTAAGGGCCTTGAACTCCTCCACCAGCTTGACGTGGTCCGTGCAGTAGCCTATGGGGAAGCCGTCCACGAAGACTATGGCGCCCTTCAGCCTTAGCTCCCTATCGGCTTCTTCCCTCGGGACCACGCCGAGCTCGTATAGGGCCTTTATGACGTGCTCCTTATCGGCCCCCACGGACAGGCAGGCCATGAGGGCCAGGTTCTTCACCAGGCCACAGTTGGCGCCCTCGGGCGTCTCGTTCGGGCAAAGGCGGCCCCACTGGGTCGAGTGGAGGTCCCTTGCCTCGAAGTTAGGCTGGCTGCGGCTCAGCGGGGATTGGACACGCCTCAGGTGGCTGAGCATGGAGAGCATGTTCGTCCTCTCGAGGAGCTGCGTTATGCCCACACGGCCCCTGCCCCAGTTGCCCGTGGCCAGGGCGTGCTGGAGCTTCTCGGTTATGACGCCCTCCCGGACGGCAGCCCTCAGCTTTATGTATTTCTTGTGGCTCAGCCTCTGGAGCTGATAACGCATATCACGGCAGAGGCTCTTGAAGGCCGTGCTGAATATATCGGCCAAAAGGGGCCCGGCCAGCTTCAGCCTCTTGTTCTTCATGTGGTCCTTGTCGTCCGGCTTCCTCCGGCCGAGCTTCAGCTCTATGACACGCCTGGCCATCTCGGCCAAGAAGACGGCCTTATCACGCCTGGCCTCCTCCGTCCGCCCGAGGTGGGGCAGGAAATACTTGTCGAGGACCTGCTCAGCCTTGCTTATCCTATACTCGAGCGTCTGGCCGTGGGCCACACGGTTCCCTATGTAGATTATGGCGTCTTCCCTCGTGAAAATACCCATGCAGGCCTCAAAGGATGGGTCGAGTTCGGCTATTATCTCCTCGTCTGCCGACACCATCTCCGCTATCTCACGGTCCGTCTCGACGCCCAGGGCCCTCATCACTATCGGGAAAGGTATCTCGGACGGGACCCTGGGCATGCTCACGTATATCACGCCATCGGGCTTCAGGGAGACCTCGACCCTGGACCTGAAGCCCAGGATGGTGCTCAGGACCTTGGCCCTGTAGATGGGCTTGGCCCTCCTGGTATCTATATCGACAAGGATGCGGTTCGGGGCCAGGTCCTCGAGGGAGACTATGACCCTCTCGGAGCCGTTTATTATGAAGTATCCGCCTGGGTCATCTGGGTCCTCGCCGACGGCTATCAGTTCTTCCTTAGGCATGCCGTTCAAGAGGCATATCTTCGACCTGAGCATCACGGGTATATCGCCTATCTCAACTTCCTCTGGCTCGTATTCCTTTCCGTCCTGGACCCTCTTCATCTCGAGGATGATCGGGGCCGCATATGTGAGGTTCCTGATCCTGGCCTCCATGGGGTATAGGGGCTTCTCGCCCAGATGTATGTCCTTCACACGGGGCCTCCCGACCTTCACCTTCCCGAAGACCACCTTGAAGGGGCCCTCCGGCGATGGTATCTCGATTTCCCCGACGCTGTCTATGACCTCCTGGAGGCCGTGCTCTATGAAGTCGTTGTAGGAGTCGAGGTGCTGCCTCACCAGGCCCTTCTCCTCGAAGAAGGCCTTCACCACTACGAATAGGTCCTCAGGCGAGAGCATTTCCGCTCAGCCCCCTTCCCCAGGGACTCCCTCTTAAGCCTTTCGCACTAATTGAGCGTGCCGAACTTGGGCCTATTCCTTTAACCCCCCTGTGAGGGGGAAGGGAGGGGGTAATATTTAAGCTCTTCCCTGGCCGTAAGTTCTGTCGTAGAGCTCCATGGCCTTCCTGACGGCCTCCTTGGCCTCCTCGGCCCCGGCCCAGCCCAGTATCTCCGTGAACTTCCCCTCCTCCAGCTCCTTATACCTCTCGAAGAAGTGGGCTATCTCGGCCAGCCAGTGCTCCGGTATGTCGGTTATGTCGTGGACCCTCTTGAACCTCGGGTCGCCCGTCGGGACGCAGAGTATCTTCTCGTCCATGCCCTTCTCGTCCCTCATCCTCAGGACGCCTATGGGCCTCGCCTCCACTATGCAGAGCGGGTAGACCGGGTGGTGGGTCATGACGAGGGCATCTAGGGCATCGCCGTCCTCACAGAGCGTCCTGGGTATGAAGCCGTAATCGGTCGGGTAGTGGAAGGGCGAGTGTAGCACACGATCCAGCCTGAGGAGGCCCGTATCACGGTCTATCTCGTATTTGTTCCTAGAGCCCATGGGTATCTCGATCACCACGTTGACCACGTGGGGCGGATCGGGCCCCCTATCTACCTGATGTAAGAACCTGGGCCTCACGCAGATCACCTTTCCCAGAGGGCCCTGGCCAAGCTATTTAACTTTAACGCCGGCGTCTGACCTCCTTCAGCTCCAGGGTTATGAAGGGGCCGGACTTCAGCTGCCTGACCTCTTCGTCCGTGAGCCTCCGGACCTTCACACGGCTCTTGTCGGGCGGGGCTATCATGCTGTTCCCGAACGGGTCATCTATTATGAGGGTAAACTCCACCTTCCCATCCCGGGCATCCCATATCTTGGCCAAGAGCTCGGCAGCCCTGGCCTTCTCCTCCGGGTCGTCGGAGAAGCGTGCCATCATGGACACCACCCTCTCGACCCGCTCGAGGACTCCTTCCACGTTGGATATGAAGGCCTCGGCCATGGGGCCAGGTTCTATGAGCACCCCTAGCTCCGGTATCCTTATCGTGGCGCTGCTCGACCTTATGACCCTGACCTTGAGGTCCTCTGGCCCCTCCACCTTGAACTCGTAACGGGTTGGCTCGTGGAACTCGAGACACAATATATCCCTGTGCTTGAAGCCGCAGTTCGGGCAATTCATCACTATGAAGAGCGTGGTCCCGAAGCCCGGCACGTCGTAGGGCACTTCCTTGAGCTCAAGGCCTTCCCTGCCGCACACGGGGCACGTAAGGGCCTTCTTGCCCATGCCCCCGACACCACTAACCTTTTCAACCCCA
>CAZVRS010000026.1:0-9773 GCA_964630115.1 uncultured Candidatus Bathyarchaeia archaeon
GGCTCCTTCCCGACGGAGACCGTCCTGGGGCCTGAGGAAGAGAGGAAGCTGGACAGGAGGCGTGGCGGGAACATAAAGGTCAGGTTGGTGAAGGCCCGTAGGGCAAACGTATCTGACCCGAGGACGGGCGAGACCAAGACGGTCGAGATACTGAGGGTCCTGAAGAACTCGGCGAACGTGGATTACAATAGGCGTGGCGTCATAACGAAGGGCACCATAATAGAGACGCCGCTGGGCCCGGCCGTGGTGACCTCAAGGCCCGGCCAAGATGGCGTCGTGAACGCCGTCCTGCTGAAGGAGTGAGGGCCTTGCGCAAGAGGAAGGGCATGTGCGTCATATGGCCCGTTTACTTCGACTTAAACGAGAGCAGGGGGCTCAGGCGTGTCCCCAGGGAGCTGGCCATACCGGGCCCCAGGCTGGATGAGATATGTAGGGCCCTGGACATCCTAGGGCTAAAGTATGAGGTCGTGAGCGGGGCAGCACACCCGTCCCGGCACTGGGAGAAGACGGGCTACCTGTTCGTGGAGAAGAAGGGGCCCAAGGAGCAATTGATAAGGGAGGTAGCGTCCCTGCTCAAGAAAATTAGGGCACGTGCACAGAGAAAAGTTTAAGTAGGGGTCTGAGGGCCTCTCCTCAGCCGCCTCCAGGTAGGGGGAGCTTGAGGCGAATAGGAAAAGTGCTCCACGTAACAAAGGCTGGCGATATAGTGGTCAGGTCCGATTCCGATTTCGCACCTAGGATCGGTGATAGGGTTTACGGGCCCGACCTGAGGGAGGTAGGCGTGGTCTCCGATGTCTTCGGGCCCGTTTCCTCCCCCTACGTGGCCGTGAGACCCCTGGTCGATGATCCCGAGGCCTTGGTCGGCAAGATACTCTACGTAAGGAGGGGCAAGAAGTGGAGGAGAGGCTGAGGTTTAGGGAAGTGGACAGGTGCCCATACTGCGGCAGCACCCACCTCCTCAGGGACCCGGAGCAGGCCGAAGTAGTCTGCACGAACTGCGGCTTGGTCATAGAAACGGACCTCATGGACCAGGGCCCTGAGTGGAGGGCCTTTGATTCCGAGGAGCGCTCCGACAGGGTGAGGGTGGGCGCCCCCATAACGTTCACCATACACGACAAAGGGCTCACGACCGTCATAGATTGGCGTGACAAGGCGATAGGGGGCGAGGAGGTCCCGCCGGACAAGAGGGCCCAAATAAGGAGGATGAGGAAGTGGCACAAGCGCATAAGGATATATGATGCCCAAGAGAGGAACTTATCCCACGCCCTATCTGAGCTGACACGCATAGCGGATAAGCTGGGCATCCCGAAGAACGTGGTGGAGACGGCGGCCGTCATCTACAGGAAGGCCGTGAGCAAAGGGCTCGTGAGGGGCCGCTCCATACAGAGCATGGCAGCTGCCACGCTCTACATAGCCTGCAGGACCTGCGGTTTCGTCAGGACGTTGGACGAGATAGCCGATGCCTCCGGGACGAGCAAGAAGGAGATAGGGCGCAGCTTCAGGTTCCTCGTGAACGAGACGAAGATGTATGTGCCGCCCCTCACGCCCAAGGACTACGCCACACGCCTCCTGAGCAGGCTCAGGATGAAGGGCGATGCTGAGGACATAGCCTACAGGACCCTTGAGCTAGCCAGCCAGCTCAGGCTCACGAGCGGCAGGGGGCCCATGGGCATAGCAGCTGCGGCCGTCTACGTGGCGTCCGTCTTGACGGGCGAGCGCAAGACCCAGCGTGAGATAGCAGAGCTGGCCAGGGTGACGGAGGTCACCATAAGGAACAGGTATAAGAGCATAGTGAAGAACATGCTGTTCGTCGTTTACCTCTGAAGGCCCCCATAGGGCCTGAATGCGTTTTTGTCTTCTCCCCCCTCAAAGCTCGACCACGTAGCGGTAGAAGACGGCCTCGCCAGCCGTTGGGCTCTTCCTCCTTATCTCAATTATGTCGCCCGGCTTGGCCCCTATGGCTATCACGGCTGGGTCGGAAGCCCTTATCCAGGGCAGTTGGTAGGGCTTGACCCTATACTTCTCCAGCACGGCCTTGGCTTCCTCGGGCGATAGGATCCTGTGCTCGGGGACCATCTCGTGCCTGAATATGTTGAAGGGCGGGAACTCCTTCGGTATGAATTCTATCCTGACGTCCTTGTGCCTCCTGGCAGCCGATCTTGCGTCCTTGGTATACCTCCCCCTCGCTATCACTATGCCCTTGGTGGCCCCCTCGGCCAACATCAGCCTCCTGAAGGCTTCCACGTGCTTGGAACCTATGTTCGTGGTCGTGGAGGAGCAGAGGAACAGCACGGGCTTCCCTTCCTTGTCCCTGGCCCTTATGAGGGTCATGCCCCTGAGCTCCCTGGGCTCCTCAAGGACCTCGGATTTCTCCTCCTCATACTTCCTTATCTCTATCAGCACCCGGGCCTTCTTCTCCTCCGGCGTCATGTCGCCTGCCGTTCTGCCTGGCCCTCTTTAAGGATTGCGCTCGGGTAGCCTTATCAACTCGGGCATGGAGCTAGCCCTGGGAACGGCCTTGAGGTTGTTCGGGACATCGGGCATAAGGGGCCTGGTGAACAAGGAGCTGACGCCCAAGCTGGCCATGGAGGTCGGCATGGCTCTCGCCAGCCTGAAGGGGCCCGGGACCTACCTGCTCGCCAAGGACGTGCGTGAGACAGGACAGATGCTCGCCATGGCCTTCTCCTCAGGCCTCATGGCCTGCGGCGGTGATGTTCTTTACCTCGGCATGCTCCCCACGGGAGCCGTGGGCTTCCTCACCAGGGAGCTCGGCGCTAAATCCGGCTGCGTCGTGACGGCATCGCACAACCCTCCCGAGTATAACGGGCTCAAGCTCTTCAGGCCGGACAGCTCCCCCTTCTGGCCCGAGGACCAAGAGGAAGTGGAGAAGGCCATCAAGGAGGGGGCCTTCAAGCCGTCGAGCTGGGACAAAGTGGGCTCCTACAGGACTTCTGAGGAATCGGGCAGGTATGTCGAGGCCCTCTCGGCTCTGGTGGAGCTGAGGCGGAAGTGGAAGGTCGTCTTGGACCCCGGCTGCGGCTCGGCCAGCATATTGGCGCCAGCCTTGTTCAAAGCCATCGGCTGCGAGGTCGTGGTCATAAACGGCCAGCCTGACGGAACCTTCCCGGCCAGGGACCCGGACCCCAGGCCCGATACCGTGGGAGGGCTCATGTCGGCCGTCAGGGAATCGGGCGCCGACGTGGGCTTCGCCTACGACGGCGATGCGGACAGGATGGTCGTGGTGGACGAGAAGGGGCAGTTCGTCCCGTTTGATGTGGCCCTGGCCGCCTTCGCATCCTACGTCGTCAGGTCGAAGGGCGGCGGACTAATCATCACGACCGTCGAGGCCTCTTACTGCGTGGACGAGGCAGTGGGGGAGGCCGGAGGGGAGGTCGTAAAGACGAAGGTAGGCGACCCGTTCGTTTCCAAGGAGGTCATGGAACGTGGGGCCGTCTTTGGGGGAGAGCCCTGTGGCGTCTGGATAATCCCGGACGTCCATTATTGTGCTGATGGCATCTTGGCCTCCCTCATGGTCCTTAAGGCCCTGGACGAGGAGGGCCTCAGGCCCTCGGAGTTCTTCGGACGCATCCCACGCTTCCACACGGCCAGGGACAAGATCCCCTGCCGGAACGAACTCAAGGAAGCCGTCATGGAGGAGCTGAGGACACGGCTCCTAGAGGCCTTCAAGGACGTGGTCAGGACCATAGAGGTAGATGGCCTCAGGATAGAGCTCCAAGAGGGCTGGGTCCTCGTCAGGCCCTCGGGAACGGAGCCCGTGATAAGGGTAACGGCCGAGGGCAGGACGGCCCATCTGACCCGTGAGCTGCTCTCCAAGGCCGTCAAAGTCGTGAAGGAGGCCACGGAGGAGTTCTCGGCCCGCTTCTCCAGGGTGGCGTAGGCCGGGGGGTGCTGGGGCTTGTTGGCCCTCATCCTGGCCGGCGGGAAGGGCGAGAGGCTCTGGCCGCTCACGTTGACCAGGCCGAAGGCCCTGTTGGAGGTGGGAGGGAGGCCTCTCCTAGCTTACATCTTGGAGGCAATCAGGGCGGCTGGCATAAGAGAGGCCGTCTTGATCGTGAAATACATGGAGGATGCCATAAGGTCCTGGCTTAAGGATGGCTCGGCCTTCGGCCTGAAGGTCAGCTACGTGAAACAGGAGGAGGTCAGGGGGACGGCTGACGCCATATCCTCTGCCCTGGACGCCCTCGAGGGCCGGGAAGAAGTCTTGGTCGTTCACGGGGACCTGCTCATAAGTGGCGAGGCCCTTAGGCCCGTGATAGAAGAACACGAGGAGCACAGGCCCGTGGCGACGCTGGGCGTGGTGGAGGTCGAGAGGCCGTCCGAGTTCGGCATGGTGTTGGCCGAGGACGGCTGGCTCAGGGACTTGGTCGAGAAGCCGTCGAAATGGGAAGGCCGCCCCCTCGCCAACTCCGGCATATACGTGCTGTCCAGGGAGGCCCTTGAGGCCATGAGGGAGGTCAAGCCCACGGAGGAGGGCGAGTATAGGGCTACGGACGTGCTGAAGGACTTGGCCCAGAAGGGCGATTACGTCAGGGTGGCCGAGATAAGGTCGTCCGATTGGCTGGACGTCGGCAGGCCCTGGGACCTCCTCGAGGCCAACGAGAGGGCCCTCAAGTCCATCGAACCGGACGTGCGTGGCGATGTGGAGCCCGGTGCCCACATATTGGGGCCCGTGGTGGTCGGCGAGGGGGCCAGGATACGCTCTGGGGCCTACGTAGAGGGGCCAGCCTATATAGGGCCCGGGGCCGACATAGGGCCGAACTGCTACATAAGGCCCTACACGAGCATAGGGGCCAAGGCCAGGATAGGCAACGCCTGCGAGGTAAAGAACAGCATAATCATGGAGGGGACGCACATAGCCCACCTTTCCTACGTGGGCGACAGCGTGATAGGGGCCTACTGCAACCTCGGGGCCGGGACCATAACGGCCAACCTGAGGTTCGATAAGGCGAACATCAAGATGACGATAAAGGGCAGGAGGGTCGACACGGGCCGCAGGAAGCTGGGCGTCATAATGGGCGATCACGTCCAGACGGGCATAGGGGTCATGCTCATGCCGGGCGTGAGGATATGGCCCAGGTGCTGGATAGGGCCTAACCTGGTGGTCTACAGGGACATAACGGAGGAAGGGGCCTTCGTCCTCCTCGAGCAAGAGCTGGCCTACAGGGAAGTGCGGGGGCAAAGCCCACGTGAGGGTTAGGGTGCCCGAGGCAAACGTTGTGGTGAAGGACTGGAGGCGTGCCGAGCTCAAGATAGCCCTCTGCTACCCGAACATATACAGGGTCGGAATGGCCGGCCTCCCGATAAGGCTCCTCTACGCCTTATTCAACTCCAGGGAAGATGTCGTCTGCGAGCGGTTCTTCCTGCCCGGCGAGGGGCTCGACCTGCCGGAGCCCTTGAGCATGGAGAGCGGGAGGCCCTTGTCGGATTTCGACGTGGTAGCCTTCACCTTCCAATACGAGTGGGATTACGTGAATGCGGTCCGCATGCTCCTCATGGCCGGCATAAGGCCCAGGAGGGAAGAGAGGAGGCGTGCCGGTGGCCCGATCGTGTTGGCCGGTGGGCCCTGCGTGATTGAGAACCCCATGCCCATGTCGGATTTCGTGGACGTCTTCGCCGTAGGCGATGCAGAGGCCCTCTTGGACCCGTTGGTGGACGGCCTCAAGGAAGTCCTGTGCTCTGGCAGGCCCGGCCCGATTGAGGATTTAGCGGGCGTCAGGGGCCTCTTCGTCCCCGGCTCCTCCGAGAGGGCCGAGAGGGTCTGGCTCGGGAGCCTAGACGAATCGCCCGCACCTGAAGCCCAGGTCCTCCCGCTCGTGGGAGAAGGCCCCCTGGCCTCCCCGTTCGGCGTGACCTTCAACCTAGAGATGACGAGGGGATGTGGCCGTGGCTGCCGCTTCTGCCTCATAGACCACATAACCAGGCCCAGGAGGGACAGGAGCGTTGAAGACGCCCTTGAGAAGCTCGATCTAGGCCTGAGGTTGACGCCGGCCAAGAAGGTGCTCCTCGTGGGGGCCGGCATATCGGATCACGGGGGCCTGAAGGACGTGTGCGAGCACGTGCTGGACATGGGCTGTGAGCTCTCCGTCCCCTCCATAAGGCCCGACAGGGTGGACGAGGAGCTCGTGTCCCTATTGGCCAGGGGGGGCCAGAGGAGGCTCACGATTGCGCCCGACGGCCCCACGCCCAGGATGAGATGCATCATAAACAAGCAGATGGATGATGAAACTGTCCTAGACGCCTGCAGGGTCGTCCTTGAGGGCGGCATGAGGGCCGTGAAGCTCTACTTCATCATAGGCCTCCCGGGCGAGCGGGAGGAGGACATACGGGCCATAGTGGAGCTGGTGAAGGCCGTAGCTGACTTAGGCTTCGGGCCCGAGGGCGTCCACGTCAGCATAAACCCGTTGGTCCCGAAGCCTTGGACGCCTTTCCAGTGGGCCGGCATGGCCGACCTGGCCTATATCAGGTCATGCCTTAAGGCCATAAGGTCAGGCCTTAGGGGTGATGGCAGGATCGTCTTGAGCGGCCTGGACCCGAGGGTGGCCAGGCTGCAGGCTGTCCTGTCCCTCGGCGGGCCGGAGCTCGGCAGGGCCATAGAGCTTGCGGCCCTCTACGGCGGCGGCTTAGGGGCCTGGAGGAGGGCCTTCAGGGAAGCCCGGATCGACCCTAATGCCTACCTGAGGCCCAGGGAGCCGGACGAGCCTTTGCCCTGGGAGGTCGTGGAGGTCGGCTTAAATAGGTCCTGGCTCCTAAGGGAATACGAGAAGGCCTTGGCAGGCGAGCCGACACCGCCCTGCTGGGTCGAGTGCTCGTCCTGCGGGGTGTGCGGCCGTGGAAATAGATAAGGAGAAGTTCAGGCGTGCCTTCCCCCACCTGGCCGAGGAGATAGAGAAAGGCGTCCAGAAGATATCCATATCCGCCGTGAGGTGGGACGTGGAGCTCGGGGAACAGCTCGCCTCCACCGGGACGCAGAGGGACCCGTGGGCCGGCTACATGCCGGACGCCATAGCCTTCATAAGGCGCTGCGATACGGAAGAACAGGCCCTGGAGATAATAGATTACCTGGAGCGCAAGGGCCGCATAACGCCTGAGTATGCTGAGAAGCTCAGGAGGCAGCTGAAGGAAAAAGGCCTGAGGAGCTTCGGGCCCAAGAAGGAGCCCGGCTATTACTTCAGGCAGGCGGGCTATGTATGACCGCTCGGGAGGGCTTCTGCTACCTTCTTCAGGAGTTCGGAAAGAGAGGACGTGATATCCGGCCCCCTTAACGCTTCCACGAGTTCCCAGAAGCCTATGAAATCCATGAGCCACCCGTAGGCCAGGAGGGCCTCAGCAGCATTTGCCAGGTCGTGCCTGCTCATCCTCTTGGGTGCTTTTCCCCTGAGCCCAGATGCCTTCAGGGCTTCCGATAAAGCCCTGTTGTCCAACCTGCTGCCCGTTGGCTTCCCGACGTTCAAGGAGAGGGCGAGGGAATAAGCGAAGTTCACGAGTGCGTCCCCGAGGGCCGCCAGGCCCTTATCGAGCATGACATCCCTCAGGGAGGCGTGCTGGCCCACGAGCTCCTTAAGCTGCTCCTTCATGCCCTTCTACTCTTCCCCTCCTGAAGGCCTCCAGGGCCCTCGTGAACAGCTCCCTGAACTCCCTGTTGGCCTCCCGGGCCCTCTGGACGGCTTCCACGAGGGCTTCCTCTGGCTTCTTGCGGCCCCTCGTCCTCACGTATAAAATGGACCTGATGGGCCTCTCGAGCGGGTGGACGATGTCATAGCCCCCTATCTCTACCTCCGGGTCCTTCACGAGCTCCTTCTGCAGCAGGTTCAGTAGCGTGTGGCTCTCCCCTACCACCTCGAGCCTGAGCTCCCTGTCCGTCTTCTTCAGCACCTTGAGCTCCAACTCACCACCCCTCAGAGCACCACGGCCCCGTAATCTGATGCGAGCTTCCTGCGCTCGATTGAGCCGCAGTTCTCACATATAAGCTTCTTGTCCTGCCTGGCCTTAAGCATGGAGCCGCAGTTGGTGCAGAAGGCGTATATGACGCCCAGCTTCTTCCCGGCCAAGCTCAGGTGCCTCACACGGTTCTTCACGCTTATGACCTTGGCCCTCAGGATGTCGCCCGGCCTGCAGACGTTGAACATGTTCTTAACCCTCAGGCCCACGTTCGATATGTGCAACAGGCCCGTGAAGAAGCTCGTTAGGTGCCTGTGCCCCACCATCCATATCCTGACGAGCGAGTAGGTCTGGTGCGTGTTGGATACCTCTCCCACCACTATGCTGCCGGGCCTGGGGACGGATGTCGCCCCCCTGGGCTCGACGGGCCTGAAGACCGTTACCTTCCTGTCGTTCAGGTTGAGGAGGAGGAAGCCAGCCCTCGAGGCCCTTATCTCGCCCCCGTCCACGTATGTCCCCTGGCCCGGCAGGAACTCCTCTATGACGCCCAACTTATCGCCAGGTGCCACGAACATGCCTTGCCTGTCCAACGCTGAAGGCATAGCCTTCCCTCTCGCCTCAATAACGGGCCTGATAGATGGCTATAAAGCTGCCTTTATGCCTCCTAAGGAACCCACGCCCGGGGGAGGATGGTGGAACAGGACCTCAAGCCCTACCTCGCACAGGGCATCCTAGCCTCCCTCGTCATGTTCGTGGCGCTCTTGCTCATAACGCTTGAACACGCCTTCATAATGGTCTCCATGGGGGCCACGGCCTTCATAGTCTTCGCCATGCCCAGCAGCCCAGCGGCGAGGCCCAAGAACATCTTGGGCGGCCACATGTTGGGCCTACTGTCGGGCGCCCTGTTCTCCCTAGTCCCGCACCCGCAAACCTACATCTTGATGCTGGCTTGCTCATCGGCCGTCGGGCTCTCCGTGATATGCATGACCCTCACGAAAACACACCACCCCCCGGCCTCGGGGACGGCCCTGGCCGTGGTCCTGACGGGCTTCTCCACCAGGGTCATCCTGGGCGTTATCTTGGGCTCGGCCGTCCTGTCCCTGGCCCACCACGCCCTCAGGAAGCACCTGAAGGACCTCTGATGCTGGCCAAGAGCAGCTCGGATATGTCCATGACCTTCAGCTCCTCCTCCAAGCCAGCCGTCTTGACGGCGTCTTCGAGCGTGACGAGGCAGAACGGGCAGGCGACAGCTATGACGTTTGCACCGGCCTCTGCGGCCTCCCTCACCCTGCGCTCCGCCAGCTTCTCGCCCGGGACGTCAACCCACATGCGCCCGCCGCCGCCCTCGCAGCACAGGCTCCTCGTCCTGTTCCTCTCGAACTCCAACAGCTCCACGCCAGGTATGGCCTCTATGACCTGCCTCGGCTCCTCGAATACGCCGTTCCTCTTGCCTAAGAAGCAAGGGTCATGATATATGACGCTCAGGCCCAGGGCCTTCTCCGGCTTTAGTCTCCCCTCGTCGAGGAGGGCCGATAGGAGCTGGGAGTGGTGGAGGACGTTCGGCACCTCGCCGCCGTATAGGTTCCTGAGGGCGTTGAAGCCGTGCGGGCAGGGCGTCACGATCCTCTCGACGCCGTATCGCTCGAACTTCGCCAGGTTGTCGTCCCTCAGTTCTTCGAAGAGGCCTTTCTCGCCCATGCTGTATATCTCGTTGCCACAGCACGTCTCCTCCGTCCCGAGGACGGCGAAATCGAGGCCAGCCTCGTGGAGCAGGACGGCCAGGGCCCTGGCCACCTCCTGTGCCCTCATGTCGTAAGCCGGCGTGCAGCCAACGAAGTAAAGCCACTCGAAGCCCTCAGAGGCATGCTTCAGCT
>CAZVRS010000027.1:0-9686 GCA_964630115.1 uncultured Candidatus Bathyarchaeia archaeon
GTCCCGAGGATGTCCCCCACGTAGCAGTATAGGCAGCCGTTCGGGCAGCCGAAGCCGGGGTGGACCGTCAGGCCGCAGGGCCTCGGGGGCCTCCTGGAGTGCGGGTTGTTAAGGGCCTTATTCACGCCCTCGGGGCCTATGAGGTCGGCAAGGCGGGCCCTGAGCTCCTCCTTCCCCGCCAGCGCCCTCAGCCCTTCTCCCAAGGCGACCAGGTGGAGGGCTGCCGAAGGTATTTTAGGGCTTACGTCCTCGGGCTCCGGAAAATCCTTATATCGCTTGCCGAAATGGGCCCTGGGCGGTGGGAAATGGGCGTGGCCGAGGTAGAAGAAAAGGGGTTTGAGGAAACGCTGAAGCCAGAAGTGGTAGAAAAAGGCAGGTGCTTCCTCTGCGGCACCTGCGTATCCTTCTGCCCCTTCGAGGTCCTCAGCATGGGGGCAAAGGGGCCCGAGCTGGTGGACACATGCCTCAAGTGCGGGAACTGCTACAGCGTCTGCCCAGCCTACGAGTTCGACGAGAAGGCCATCGAGGAGTTCGCCTTCGGCAGGTCCAGGAGGCCGGACGAAGAATTCGGCGTCTACAGGTCCGTGGTCTTGGCTAGGTCAAAGGACCCGGAGGTCCTCAAGGTATGCCAGGACGGCGGCGTTGTGAGCACGCTCCTCAGGTATCTGCTGGACTCGGGCAAGACGGGATTGAGCGTCCTATCGGGCGTGAAGGAAGGGCAGCCCTGGCTCCCAGAGCCCAGGATAGTCCTCTCTGGTTCTGAGGTCCTTGAGTGTGCAGGGAGCAGGTATAGCTACACCATGAACATGATGTTCAGCGTGGGCACCGCAGCCCTACTGAGCTTCTTAGAGGGCTCGAGGGCTGCCTTCGTGGGCCTGCCGTGCCAGGTCAGGGCCATCAGGAAGATCCAGATGCTCCCCATAGAGGAGCTCGGATGGGCGAAGGCCATGGGGCCCGTCATAGGGCTCTTCTGCACCGAGACCTTCAATTACGAGGGCTTCATGGCCTTCATCAAGGAGAAGCTGGGCCTCTCGCCCGAGGAGGTCGTCAAGATGAACATAAAGAAGGGGCGCATGTATTTCTACCCGAGGGAAGGGGAGCCCAAGAGCGTGAGGGTGAAGGAGCTCGCCGGGCTGGTGAGGGACGGCTGCAAGACCTGCACGGACTTCTCGGCTGAGCTGGCCGACATATCCGTCGGGAGCCTGGGCCTAGAGGGCTGGAACGTGGTCATAATAAGGTCCGAGCTGGGGGAGGAAGTCTTTAAGGGAGCCGTTGAGGCTGGCCTGCTGGAGACCAGGGACGTCAGCGAGGAACCGGGCGTCATGGACGTCCTGCTCAGGCTGGTCAAGATGAAGCGCAAGAGGGCTCCCAAGGAGAAGGAAAATCCATGAGCCGGAGGGTCAAGGCGAGGGTAATCGTCATATGGGATAGGTGCAAGGGCTGTGGCCTCTGTATAGAATTTTGCCCCAAGGGCGTTCTGGAGTTCAGCAGGGAGTTCAACGAGAGGGGAGTCCATCCACCCGAGGTCGCCAGGCCCGAGGATTGCGTGGGCTGTGGGATATGCCAGGACATATGCCCTGACCTAGCCATATTCGTGGTGAGGGAGGGAGGGCAGGCATAAGGGTAAAAAGGGATCGTATGGAGATCGAAGGTGGTGGGATATGGGACCACGAAGGCTCGACGTGCTCACGGGGACCTGGTTCACGATAGGCGATGTGGCCTGTGCCGAAGGAGCCATAGCCGCTGGCTGCCGGTTCTTCGCTGGCTATCCCATAACGCCTGCGAGCGAGATCATGGAGCACATGGCCTTGAGGCTCCCGCAGGTCGGGGGCATCTACGTCCAGATGGAGGATGAGATGGCCAGCCTGGCGGCCGTGATAGGGGCTTCTTGGGCTGGCCTGAAGGCCATGACGGCCACGTCCGGCCCAGGGTTCAGCCTAATGCAGGAGAACATAGGGCTTGCCGCCATGACGGAGACGCCATGCGTCATAGTGGACGTCATGCGTGCGGGCCCCTCGACCGGGCAGCCGACCAAGATGGGGCAGCAGGACGTGATGCAGGCCAAGTGGGGCTCCCACGGCGACTACGAGGTAATAGCCTTGGCCCCGTCCTCCGTGCAGGAGATGTTCGACTTCACCATAGATGCCTTCAACTACGCCGAGCAGTATAGGTGCCCGGTCGTAGTGTTGGCCGACGGCGCCATAGGGCACCTGAGGGAGAAACTCGTCATACCGGAGCCAGAGGAAATAGAGAAAAGGCTCGTCTCGAGGAAGAGGCCTAGGGCGGGCCCTGGTGAATACGCACCCTTCAGGCCCGACCCGGAGGACCTCGTCCCCCCCATGGCACGCTTCGGAGAGGGCTACCGCCTCTATGCGACCGGCCTGACGCACGACGAGTTCGGGCACGTCAAGACCACGGAGCCCGAGGACCACTTCAAGCTCGTCTCGAGGCTGTGCAGGAAGATAAGGGAGAACGCCGACAAGATAGTCCGCTACGAGGGCCTGTGGCTCGAGGATGCTGATGTCGTGGTGGTGGCCTACGGGATAACGTCGAGGTCGGCCAAGGCAGCCGTCTCAGAGGCCCGGAGGGAGGGCCTAAAGGTCGGCCTCCTCAGGCCCATAACCGTCTGGCCTTTCCCGGGCGAGGTCATGGAGGACGTGGGCGAGAGGGCCAAGAAGGTCATAGTGGCCGAGGTCAACTACGGCCAGCTGGTCCGTGAAGTGGAGAGGTGGGTCCCGAGGCACAAGGTCCGCTTCCTGCCGAAGCTCGGGACCTTCCACACGCCAGATGAAATACTCAGGGCCGTGAGGGAGGAGGCCTGATAGCTTGAGAACCGAGCTCAGGCACCCGCTCGAGAAATACGTGAGGCCCGGCACCCTGCCCCACATATGGTGCCCGGGCTGCGGGAACGGGATAATAATGAACGCCTTCATCAGGGCCCTCGACGAGCTCAAAATGGACTTGGACAAGCTCGTCGTGGTATCCGGGATAGGCTGCACGGGCAGGATAGCCAGCTACCTGAATGTGGATGCTTTCCACACCACGCACGGGAGGGCCATCCCCCTGGCCTTCGGCATAAAGGTCGCTAGGCCGGACCTGAAGGTGGTCGTCATATCCGGCGACGGGGACCTATTCGCCATAGGCGGCAATCACTTCATACACGCTGCCCGCAGGAACGTGGACATGCTCGTCATATGCTCCAACAACTTCAACTACGGCATGACGGGCGGCCAGGTAGGCCCCACCACGCCCCAGGGCTCCATAACGACCACCACGCCCTACGAGAGCATAGAGCACCCGTTCAACCTAGTCCAACTGGCGGCCTCCGTGGGGGCCATATACGTGGCGAGGTGGACGGCGGCACACCCCAGGCTTCTCAAGCAATCCATAAAGAAGGCCCTGAGGAAGCACGGCTTCTGCTTCATAGAGGTCATATCTCCTTGCCCTGAGGGGTTCGGCAGGAGGAACAAGAAGGGCAGCCCCGTGGAGTTCATGCGCTGGCTCAAGGAGGTCAGCGTCATGACGAAGAAGAAGGACCCATCCGAGGCCTACATAGGGCCCGACAGGATAGTCATAGGGGAGTTCTTGGAGGTCGAGGATAGGCCCGAGTTCACGGACCTAATCTGGGGCCAGGTGAGGGCCGTCAAGGCCCGGGCGGAGAGGGGTGAGGTAAAAGTTGCGTTATGAGCTCTTGCTGGCCGGGGCCGGGGGCCAAGGCGTCATATTGGCTGGGACGGTGATAGGGACAGCTGGGGCCGTATTCCAGGGCCTGAATGCTGCTCAGGTATCGTCCTACGGCCCAGAGGCCAGGGGAGGCCACGTCTTCACGGAAGTGATCCTGTCCGACGAGGAAATACACTACCCTGGCGTAAGGGAGCCCGACATCTTGGTGGCCATGAGCCAGTGGGCCTACGACGAGTTCCACGGGAGAGTAAGGCCCGGGGGCCTCATCATATACGACCCTGAGCTCGTCAGGCCCGAGCCCAAGCCCGAGGGCGTCAGGCTGTTGCCCGTGAAGGCCACGAGGATGGCCGAGGAAGAAGTGGGCCTTAAGCTATCGGCCAACATGGTGATGGTGGGCGTCTTAACGGCCCTCTGCGGCCTGCTGGACCGTGGGGCCGTGGAAGAGGCCATAAGGTATAGGGTCGAGAAGGCCCTGGACGAGAACCTGAGGGCCTTCAGGCTTGGCTACGAGCTGGGCCTGAAGCTGAAGGCCTCACTTGAGGGCCTCTAAGATGGATTTCGCAGCCTCCCCGGGTTCCTCGGCCAGGACTATCGACCTGCCCACTATGAGGAAGTCGGCCCCGGCCTCCAGGGCCGTTTTGGCATCACCGCCCTGGAAGCCAACGCCAGGTGCGAATATGAGCATGTCCGGCCCAGCGAGCTCCCTCACGGCCCTTATTACCTCGGGCCTGGTGGCCCCTACCACGATGCCATCGGCACCCCACTTCAGGGCCTTCTCAACGAACAGCTCGTAGAGGCGTTGGGGCCTCCCCTCCCGGCCAGCTACCTCAAGGCCGAAGGTCTCGGAAGCCCCGGGGTGGCTCATGTAGGCCAGGACTATCACGCCTTTACCGGCTTCCCTGGCCATCTTGAACAGTGGCTCGAGCCCTCCTTCCCAGCCGGGGAGCGGGCTGGCCGTCAGGGCGTCAAAGCCAGCGTCGAAGAAATAACGGGCTGCTACCTCGTTCGTCGAACCTATGTCACTCAGCTTGACGTCGGCTATGCAGGCCAGGCCGGACCCGTGGGCGGCATCCAGGATGGGCCTTATGCCCGAGAGGCCCAGGGGCAGTATCAGGTGGAAGTTCAGCTTGAGGGCGCATATGTAGGGGGCCGTTTCCTCCAGCACCCTTGATGCCTTCCTCATGAGCTTGCTGGGCTTGTCGGGCCTGAGGTCCAGGGCCAGCACTATCGGGGAGCCCTTATTCTCCCGGGCCTCCCGGATGAGTTCCCTGAAGCCCAAATCATCACCCGGCCTTCCTCATCCGCCCGGCCTTAAAATGCTAACCGTGTGTAGCGTCCCGGCACGGCCTTCAATATCTTCCTCGGCCTGAAGACGCATATCCTGGCGTTCCTCAGCCTCCTCCCCAGGACCCTGAGGAACTCCCGGACGGGCGCCCCCAGCTTCAGGACCAGGCAGTTCTCGAGGATGCCGAGGCGCTCCATGCCGACCAGGTGCCTGAAGAGGCCCGAGCCACCGACGGCCTTCTTCACGGCGTGGTGGGAAGCTCCCGTTATGACGAGCCTGTCCAGGCCGAGTAGGACCCAGTCCTCGATCTCCCTGACCTGGCCCTCCGACAGCTCGGCTTCAATAGGGCCTCCCTCGGCAGACCTGGGCTCCTCGAGCAATTTGACCTCGAGGGGGAGGTTCTCGACCAGGCAGAACAGGGGCGAAAGGTCTTCCATGTCCAGGTCGAGGCCGTCCGCCAGCTGGCGCCTCAGGGCTTCGGTGGGCACCAGGGCGTCCAGGTTGTAGGGCTCGAACACGCCTATATCCACTAGGAGGCCGTCTTCCTTCACCGATATCACCCGCCCCCTGATGGCGGAGCCCTTCCTGACCCCCTCGGGCCCGACGGGCGCCAACCCCATCTCGTCTTCCAGGAGCCTCTTGGCCACCTCGGCATCATCACCCCGGAGCTCAACGACCAGCCACCCCCGGCCAGCCGTCCCTATGACCTTGACGTCGACCTCTAGGCCCTGGCAGATGCTCAGGAAGGCCGGCGTGAAGTCCTCTGGCCTATAGGGGCCGTAGATCCTCTCCAGGACCACCACACGCAAGGCCACCACCTAAGTAGGAGCGCAGTTCCTCATGTATTGCCATTAGGTTCCCCACGGCCGGGTGGTCGGGGCCCAGCTCCCTAGCGAGCTTCTCCAGGGCCTTACTGAACGGGACGATCTTCCCGCCCTTGACCAGCTTGTCTGCATAAGCCACTATTTTCTCCTCTAAGCTGGAGGGCTCGTAGGAGCCAGGGGGCCAGCCGAACTGCTCTGCCACCCCGGGCCTTAGGCCGCCCGTGTGGGTCAGTATGACCCTTACTATGGATTCGTCGAGGCCCGCCTCCCTGGCCATCTCGGCCCCTATGAAGACGTGGCCTATACCGTGCGTTCTGGATCTCCCGATGTCGTGTAAAAGGGCCCCGATCTCCACGAGCCTCAGGTCAACTCGGGCGCCCGACCTGAGGCATGCCCTGGCTATCCTAAGGGCCAGGGAGGCCACGTCCTCGCAGTGCCTTATGACCTCTGGAGGGCAACCCGCCGACCTGAGCATTTCGAGTGCTTCCTCACGGCTCGGGAAACGGCCCAAGGGCCCCTCTCCTACTCGGCCAGCTCCTTCCTTATCTGCTCTATCTTGGCCCTCAGGGCCTCCTTTATCTTCGTGTTATCGTAGAACTCCAGGGGCTGGCCGCACCTGGGGCACCTGAACATGCTGTCGGATGCCTCGTCAAACGTGTAGCGCCTGCAGCCGGGCGTCCCGCACCAGAAGAACTGGTTTTCTTCCTCATACTTCAGCTTGGCCTCCAGCTTCCTCAGTATCTTCCTCTTCCAACTCTTCACCAGTATCTCTATCTGCTCTACGTTCAAGCTCCAGAAGAACTTGTATCGGCCCGTTTCCTCGTCCCTCACACGCCTAAGCCGGACCACGAGGTTGTTGTAGAGCTTGTGGAGGGCCCTGCGGGCCAGCTCGAGCTTTATGTTGGCTTTCTTGGCTATCTCCTCGTCGTTGAGCTCCCTATCGCCCAGGGCCCTGACGACGGCTACGGCATTATCGCCCCCTACTACCCTGGCCACAAATTCCAGCACGTCCCTTTCCAACGGCATCAAGGTCTCTCGGACACCGAGCCTTACGCACCCGCATGCCCACTAATAAGCATTAAGGTTTCTAAGGCCCCGGGGCACCTTGGCTTGGGCCATGGAGCCGGGCATCTACGTGCTCAGGTTGAGCCACAGGAGGGAACGTGATAAGAGGGTAACCACGCACGTCATGCTAACGGCCAGGGCCTTCGGGGCCAGGGGCGTCTTCTACTCGGGCGATAGGGACGAGAAAATAGAGGAGAAGATAAGGGATGTCGTGGAGCGCTGGGGAGGCCCCTTCGAGGTCAAATACGAGCCAGATTGGCTTGGCTTCCTTAGGAAGTGGAAGGAATCAGGCGGCTTCATATGCCACCTCACCATGTATGGGCTGGACGTGGACGACTGCATAGGCAGGGTCCCGAGGGACAGGCCCGTCCTGGTCGTGGTGGGCTCGGAGAAGGTCCCGAGGGTCGTCTACGAGCTGGCCGACCTCAACGTGGCCATAGGCCACCAACCGCACTCGGAGATAGCCGCCCTGGCCATCTTCCTCGACAGGTTCTTCGGGGGCGAGGAGCTCAGGCGTGAGTTCGAGAGAGCTAAAATAAAGGTGCTCCCGTGCGAGAAGGGCAAGAAGGTCATAAGGCTTCGGGACGGTGGAACGCCTTGCCGAAGCTGTCGAGGCTCAGGGAAGAGCTCTCCTTCGTCAGGGGCAACCTACTCGTCCTCATAGTGAGCTGGGTGTTCTTCAGGTTCGTGGACTCCATGGTCTACCCCTACGAATCGCTCTACATCGAGGCCCTGGGTGCCTCGGCCTTCATAATAGGCCTCCTGGGGGCCCTCAGCACGCTGGCCCTGTTCTCCTCACGCCTGGTCGGGGGCCACCTGGCGGACAAGTATGGGCGCAGGGACCTGATAGTCGCCATGACGTTCGGCGTGGCCCTCTCATACGCCTTCTACGCCCTGGCGCCCGATTGGAAGCTCGTGGCCGTGGGCATGGTATTGGCCAACCTGTGCCTTGTCTACCAGCCAGCCCTAGAGGCCATAACGGCCGATTCCATACCGCCCGAGAAGAGGGGGCTCGGCTACGCCCTGGCGAACGTCATACCTGGCATACCGGCCTTGTTCAGCCCCTTCTTGGCCAGGGAGCTCATACGGAGGTATGGCTTCTTGGAGGGCATGAGGATGGCCTACTGGATAGCCGTGGCTGGCTGCCTGATGGCTGCCTTGACCAGGGCCTTCTTCCTCAAGGAGACCTTGGAGCGGAAGGCCGAGATGAAGGTCAGGGAGCTCCTCTCAGAGGTCGGGAAATCCGTCTCGGAGATGCTCAAGGCCGTGAGGCAGATGCCTGAGGAACTCAAGGCCTTCACGGTCATACTGTTCATAAGCGTGTTCGAGGAACCCATGTTCCGCATGTTCATGTCCCTCTACGCCGTCCACGTCGTCGGCATAAGCAGGGCTGATTGGGCCGTGCTGAACGTGATTTGGTCGGCCACCGCCCTGGCCGTGGGCATACCGCTCGGGAAGGCGGTTGACGTGATGGGGAGGAAGAAGGCCCTGGTGCTGTCCTACCTGCTCTGGATACCTTCGACCGTGTTCTTCATAATATCAAGGGGCTTCCTGGACCTCCTCGTGATCTTCGTGTTCTTCTCCCTAGGTGCCTCCCTCTTCGGACCAGCAGAACAGGCCCTGATAGCAGACCTCACGCCCAAGGAGGTCAGGGGCCGTGTGATGGCCGCCATAGGGAACCTGAACCTAGTGGCAGCTGCCTGCGCCTCGGCCGTAGCGGGCTTCCTATACCAGCTGGACCCCGTGATGCCCTTCCTGACCTGCGTCTTCATAGATATCCTAGTCCTGACGCTGATATTGCTCTTCCTGAGGGAACCGAAGGCGAGGGAAGCCTAAAAAGCTATTCTGGCTTGGCCAAGATGGCCACCAGGCCCAGGACGGCTAAGAAGCAGCCCATCCCGGTGAATATGAGCCAGTAGGGGCCCAGGGCCTCAGAGGCCCCTGCTGCGTAATAGATGGCCAGGGCGCCGATGACGAGCAGGACGAGGCCCATTAGCTTCTCCACCACGGTCAGGCCAGCTGGCCTCTCGGCCCTGGCCATGGCCAGGCCCCTATCACTCGCCCTTGAACTCCGGCTTCCTCTTGGACATGAAGGCCTCTATGCCCTCACGCATGTCCTTGGTCGTGAAGAGCACGCCGAAGATGCCAGCCTCGAGCCTCTGGCCTATGTCGAGCGGTGCCTGGGTCCCGAAGTTCAAGAGCCACTTGGCATACTTGAGGGCCACCGGCGGCCCCTCGGCCAACCTCTTGGCCAAGGCACGGGCTTCCTCACGCAGCTTCTCGAACGGGACCACCTTGTTCACCAAGCCTATCTTCAGGGCTTCCTCAGCCGGTATGCGGTCCCCCAGCATGACGATCTCCTTCGCCTTGGCCAGGCCCACCAGCCTCACGAGCCTCTGGGTTCCTCCCCACCCGGGGAGGATGCCCAACCTTATCTCGGGGTTCCCGAGCTCGGCGTGTTCGGCAGCTATCCTGAAGTCGCAGGCCATGGCGAGCTCCAGGCCGCCTCCGAGGCAGTAGCCGTTTATGGCAGCTATCACGGGCTTTGACATGCGCTCTATCTTGGTGAAGACCTCCTGGCCCAGGCGTGAGGCCTCAACGGCCTTGTCCGGCGTCAGCTTCGGGAACATGGTTATGTCGGCCCCGGCGCTGAAGGCCCTATCCCCCTCGCCTATGATTATGACGCACCTCACGCCCGGGTCTTCCTCGGCCCTGTCCAGGGCATCCGAGAGCTCCCTGACCATTACGTCGTTGAAGGCATTGAGCCTGTGGGGCCTGTTCAACGTTATCCAGAGGATGTCCTCGTCCCTCTCGACCTTTATGGTCTC
>CAZVRS010000028.1:0-9650 GCA_964630115.1 uncultured Candidatus Bathyarchaeia archaeon
TGGAGGTGATATGGCATGTGGAGCATACTCTACCTGCTGAGGAACGACCCGGACAAGCTCAGGTGGAGCCAGCAGAGGCGTGGCCTGGACCCAGGCGTGGTAGACGAGGCCCTGAAGTATGACCGGCTGTGGCGCAAGGCCCTAAAGGAGCTGAACGACCTCAGGCACCAGCACAACGTCATATCACGCCAGATAGCACGCCTCAGAGGGCCCGAGCGTGAGGCGAAGATAAGGGAAGCCCGCCAGCTCCTGGAGCGCATCGAGGAGCAGGAGAAGCTCGTCAAGGAGTATGAGACCAGGAGGAACGAGCTCCTGCTCTCCATACCGAACGTCGTCCACGAGTCCGTCCCTGTCGGGGAGGACGAGAGCGATAACGTGCCCATACGGTATTACGGGGAGCACAGGGTCTGGGAAGGCCACCTGGAGGCCTTCTTGGCCGAGACGGAAGAACGTGGCTTCAAGGTGGATTACGAGGTCATAGACTGGCGTCCCGTAGGCCACGCCGACATGCTCGAGGTCCTCGGGATGGGCGACACTCTCAGGGCCGCCCGGGCGGCAGGCTCACGCTTCTACTACCTCTTCGACGACCTGGTGTGGCTCGACATGGCCCTCCTGGCCTACGCCCTGGACAAGATGACTCAGTGGGGCTTCAGGCCCTGCATACCGCCCTACATGCTCCGCAGGGCCCCTTACGAGGGCGTTACGGCCCTCAGCGATTTCGAGGACGCCATCTACAAGGTTGAGGGCGAGGACCTCTACCTCATAGCCACGAGCGAGCACCCCATGGCGGCCCTATACATGGGCGAGATACTAGACGAGGACGACCTGCCCATCCTCCTCACGGGCGTGAGCCCCTGCTTCCGGAAGGAAGCCGGGGCCCACGGCAAGGACACGAAGGGCATATTCAGGGTCCACCAGTTCCACAAGGTAGAGCAGTTCGTGTTCTGCAAGCCAGAGGAATCCTGGGATTGGCACGAGCGGTTGATAAAGAACGCAGAGGAGCTCTGGCGTGGCTTAGGCATACCGCACCGTGTGGTCAACATCTGCACGGGCGATTTGGGCGTGGTGGCGGCCAAGAAGTATGACCTTGAGGCCTGGATGCCGGCCCAGGGCAAGTATAGGGAAATGGTATCCTGTTCCAACTGCACGGATTGGCAGAGCTACAGGCTCAAGATACGATACAGGCCCAAGGGCGGTGGGCCAAACGTGCTCGTCCACACGCTGAACTCCACGGCCATAGCTTCCACCCGTGCCATAACGGCCATCTTGGAGAACTTCCAGGAACCGGACGGCACGGTCGTGATACCGAAGGTCCTCAGGCGCTACTTGGAGCCATTTGAGGAAGCCCCCAAGGACGTCATAGTGCCCAGGGGCCGCAAGAAGCCGTAGCAGGCATACGCTTAATAGCAGGGCCTCCTCAACAACGGAGGGGATGGAGGAGAAAAGGCTCATCGCCTTAGTTCTGGCCATAGCCCACCTGTCCCTGCTCCTGGCCTTCCTGCTCCACGCTGGGGCGGCCCTGGCCGCTGGCCGTGAGGCCGTGATAGTGGAGCTGAGGATGGACATAGATGCGGGTGCCGAGGAACTCGTCCGCAGGGCCGTTTCATACGCCAGCTCAAGGCAGGCTGCCGTTGAAGCCCTGGTGCTCGAGATAGACACGGACGGCGGCTGGGCCTACGCCATGGACAGGATAATAAGCCTCTTGACTAGGTGCCCGTGCCCCACGGTCGCCTTCGTCCCGAAGAACGGCCGTTGCTTCTCTGCTGGCGCCTACATCTTCATGGCCTGCGGGAAGACGGCCATGGCCCCTGGCTCGGCCATAGGGTCTTGCATGCCCGTGGACGCCATGGGGAACCCGGCCGACGAGAAGGTCGTGAACGCCATGGCAGCCCGCATGAGGGCCCTCGCCTCATCGCACGGCCGAAACGCCACGGCTGCCGAGGAAATGGTCCTTAAGAACGCCGATTACACGGCAGAAGAAGCCCTGAGGCTCGGGCTCTGTGACCTCTTGGCGTCTGACCTAAATGACCTCTTGGTCAAGCTAGGCCTTGAGGATGCCTCCCTGACCTACTTCAGGCCGGATTGGCACGTTCAGTTCCTCTCGACCATATCGAACCCGCTCGTCCAGGGAATCCTCATGTGGGCTGCCATGTGGCTCATACTGATCGACATATTCCACCCGACCTTCATACTGAGCGTCATAGCCATAGCCCTGCTCGCCCTGGCCCTCTGGGGTGCTGGCGTCATCCACACCCACCCGTTGGCCCTCATACTAGTGGCCCTCGGCTCCGCCCTGACGCTCGTTGAGCTTAAGAAGCCCGGCATAGGATTTGAGGTGGTGGGCATACTCCTGATAGCTGCCGGCATAGTCTTCGCCTACCAGCTCGAGCCCTTCATGGTCATGGGGGTGCCCGAGCTGGCCGTGCTGGTCGTGGCCCTGGCCGGCGGGGCCCTATTAGGCTACTACCTGTATGCCATGAGGGCGGCCCTCAAGAAGAGGCCGAAGCTCCACGAGCCCGAGAGGCTCTTGGGCCGGACGGGAGTGGCCAAGACGGACATAATGCCCGATAAGCCGGGCGTCGTCCTAGCCGAGTCGGAGGAGTGGACGGCCATATCGGACGAGTTCATACCGGCGGGTTCTAAGGTAAGGATTATAAGCGTTGAAGGGCTTGTCCTCAAGGTGAGGGAGGAAGAAAAGCCTTGATGTCGGCCCCGGGCGTCCCCTGGCCCCTCGTCCTCCAGGTGATCGCCATACCCGGTCTCTGGGCCCTGCTGGTATTGGTCCTAGTGATCTTCATCGTGGGCATATTGGCCATGTCCATAAAGATCGTGCCGGAGTTCAAGAGGCTCGTGGTCTTCAGGCTCGGGAGGTTCGTGGGCGTCAGGGGGCCGGGCATCACGTTCCTGATACCGTTCATAGAGCGTGGCCAGTGGGTCGACCTGAGGGAGAACTTCATAAACGTGCCCCACCAGACCTGCATAACGAAGGACAACGCACCAGTTGACATAGACTTCCTCATCTACTTCAAGGTCATAGACCCGGCAAAGTGCGTCTTGAACGTGACGGACTTCGACGGCGCTGCCACGGGCATGGCAACCACCATCCTCAGGGCCGTGGTAGGCGACATAACGCTCGACGACGTCCTGGCGAAGAGGGACGAGATAAACGCCGTCCTGCGGACCAAGCTGGACGAGGTGACCGAGCGCTGGGGCGTTAAGGTCACGAGCGTCGAGATACGTGAGATCCTGCCCCCGAAGAGCGTCACGGACGCCATGGTGAGGCAGATGGCGGCCGAGAGGGACCGCAGGGCCATGGTGACGAAGGCGGAGGGCGAGAGGGAAGCCGCCATAAAGGTGGCTGAGGGCAAGAAGCAAGCCATGATACTTGAGGCCGAGGGCAAGAGGCAAGCGGCCATACTGGAGGCGGAGGGCGAGAGGCAGGCAGCCATACTCAGGGCCGAGGGATACGCCTTGGCCCTCCAGAAGATATACGAGGTGGCCCGTGGGGTGGACCCGAAGACCATGACGCTCCAATACCTCGAGGCCTTGAAGACCATAGGGCAGAGCCCCGCCACGAAGTTCATATTCCCGATGGAGTTCACCAGGCTCTTAGCACCGATAAGCGAGCTGGTGGCCAAGACGAGCGAGAGCTCCTCAGAGCGGTCCGAAGAAGGCAGAGGGCGGATAAGGCCTGCCTAGGCCGCCAGCCCCTTATTTCGGCCTCAGGCCACATGGCTGAGCGCAAAGGCTTAATATGGGCCTGCCTTCAATAGGCCGGTGGTGAACGAGCATGCCGACCCACGGCTCCCTGGCGAAGGCTGGGAAGGTCCGTTCGCAGACCCCCAAGCTGCCAGCCAGGCCCAGGCGTAGCCCCGTCCCCAAGGTCCGCAACAGGCGCAACTACGTGAAGAGGTTCATACTCAACCGCCGGCCCGGCCAGAACTGGATAAACGTGAAGTAAGGCCGTTAGGGGCCCTCGGGCCTTGTCTAAAGCCGACCTGGTCCTATTTGACGGCTACTTCATATCCCCCGAGCTCGGGAAGCCCGTCGGGACCTCCCTGGCCATAAAGGATGGGCTGATACTGGCCGTGGGCGACGAGGGCTCCATGAGGAAGTTCGTGGGAGATGAAACGCACGTTATCGACCTGGAGGGCCGTGCCGTCCTGCCCGGCCTATCGGATTCTCACGTCCACGGCCTGGCCCTCGGCAGGCGCCTAAGGTGGGCCGACCTGAGCGATGTCAGCTCTATCCCGGAGCTCGTGGAGGGGCTGAAGCAGCACTTGGGCCGTGTGGGGCCGGGCGAATGGGTCATCGGCTTCGGCTGGGACCACGAGAAGTTCTCAGAGCGCAGGCTCCCGACCAAGGAAGACCTCGACCGTGTGTCGGCCGACAGGCCCGTGGTCGCCTTCAGGAAGTGCTGGCACCTCTGCGTCTTGAACTCGGCCGCCCTCGGGGCCCTGGGAGATAGGCTCCCCGGGCTGGTCAAGGACGGCTTCGCCCTCACCGACCCCAAGACGGGCGAGCCAACGGGCATCTTGGTCGAAGATGGCCTATCGGCCCTCAAGGAGGTCATGCCTGAGCCGAGCAAGCGGGAGGTGGCCGAGGCCGTCGAGAAAGCCGTAGGGGAGGCCCTGAGCAAGGGCCTGACGTGCCTGCACTGGATAGCCGAGAGGCCCGAGGAGCTCTCGGCCATAATGGCCTTGAGGGCCCTGGGGCGGCTGAGGATAAGGCTCTACCTGCTCTTCCCGGTCAGCATGGTGGGGCACCTGTTGGCCTTGGGCCTAAGGACGGGCTTCGGGGACCCCTGGGTGAGGATAGGGGCCGTCAAGGTCGTGCTCGACGGCTCCCTCGGGGCCAGGACGGCCTACTTAAGGGAGCCCTACTCAGACGAGCCTGGGGAGAGGGGCCGGCTTCTCTACAAAGAGGAAGAGCTGGCCCGCCTGGCCCTGAGGGTCCACGAAGCGGGCCTCCAGCTGGCCATACACGCCATAGGGGACGGTGCTGTTGAGCTGGCCCTAAAGGTCCTCTCGGGCCTGCCGGGCGGCCCCGGCCGGATGAGGCACAGGATAGAACACGCCTCAGTCCTGGACCCGGGCATGATAAAGATGATGGCCTCCCTGGGCGTCGTGGCCTCCGTCCAACCGCACTTCATAGTATCCGACTTCTGGATCGAGGAACGCCTCGGTCCGCATAGAGCCAGGTGGACTTACCCGTTCAAGTCCATGCTTAAGGCGGACGTGGTCCTTGCGGCTGGCTCGGACGCACCGATAGAGCCCATAGACCCGTTGGAGGGCATTAGGGCTGCCGTCGGCGAGGCCCAGAGGCCGGAGGAAAGGCTCAGCCTTTGGGAGGCCCTCACGGCCTACACATATGGGCCTGCCTACGCTTCCTTCCAAGAGCACTTCTCGGGCTCCCTGGGGCCGGGCAAGGCAGCCGATCTGACCGTGCTTTCCTGCGGGCCGGAGGGGCTCGACGAGATATGGAAGGCCCAGGTGGACGCCACCTTCGTGTGCGGGAGGCTTGCCTACTCACGGGTAGGGCTCTTAGAGCTCAAGTAGCCCTTTATAAGGCCGGATAAGCCCTTCACAAGCCCATATCAGGCCCGTCTTGCCCTGATACTTAGGGCGGCCATGCTGGGCCCGACATTATAGCACGGCCAATTTCAAGCCAAGCTGGCGCCTGCTCGGGGCCGGGGCAATAAGATGGTGGGCAAGCCTTATAATGGCTGGCGGGTGCGGATGGCCTCGCCATGGAACTCAGGCAGAGGATAATCGACACGCTGAAGAAGGGGCCCATGCTGCTCGGGGAGATAGAGGCCTCGGTGGGCGTGGCGGGGGAGCTGCTCGCCGAGGAGCTGGCGAGGCTCGTGAAAGAGGGCCTTGTCCGCAGGAGGAAGTCCAACGGCTGCTGGATCTACTGGCTGGACGGGGACGGCCGCCTGAGCCTAAGGGACTGGGAGATGGTTGAGGGCCTGACGGTCCTCCAGGTCCTGGAGGAGGCCTCTAAGCTGGCCTGAGCACGCTTTTATGCCCGCTGAGGCCATTAGCCGATCGGGCCCATGGAGCTGGAGGTGTGCAGGCGCATAGTAGAAGAACTCATGGCCATCGAGGAGCCCACCGAGCGTGATGTAGAGAAGGTCAAGCTGAGGTTCCTCAGGGCCCACAGGCTCCCCCAGCTGCCACGGAACTCGGACCTGATAAAGGTCCTCAGGCCCGAGGAACGGGAGAAACTCCTGCCCATCCTGGTGAAGAAGAAGGTCCGGTCGATCTCGGGCGTCGTGGTCATAACGGTCATGACGAAGCCCATGCGCTGCCCCAAGCCCGAGCCATGCATCTACTGCCCCGGCGGGCCCGACATAGGGACCCCACAATCTTACACGGGCCTCGAGCCAGCCTGCAGGAGGGCCCTCCAGAACGACTTCGACCCCTACGGGCAGGTCAGGTCCAGGATCGAGCAGCTTAGGGAGATAGGGCACGTGGTGGACAAGGTAGAGCTGGTGATCCTGGGCGGGACCTTCACGGCCTACCCGGTCGACTACCAGCGTTGGTTCGTGAAGAGGTGCCTGGACGCCCTGAACGGCATCGAGGCCCCATCGCTTGAGGAGGCGAAGAGGGTAGCCGAGACGAGGGCGCCCATAAGGAATTCTGGCATAACGGTCGAGACCAGGCCCGATTATGCGGGGGAGAAGGAAGCCGACCTCATGCTCGATTTGGGCATCACGAGGGTGGAAGTGGGCGTCCAGACCCTCTACGACGACGTCTACGAGCTGGTGAAGAGGGGCCACACGGTAAGAGATGTCGAGGAGTGCTTCAGGGTCCTGAAGGACAGCGGCTTCAAGGTAGTGGCCCACATGATGCTGAACCTGCCTGGCTCGGACCCAAGCAGGGACCTGGAGATGTTCAAGACGCTGTTCACGGACGAGCGTTTCAAGCCGGATGCCGTGAAGATATACCCGACCTTGGTCGTGAAGGGCACGGCCCTATATGATATGTGGCGTGAGGGCCTCTGGGAGCCCTACCCCCTCGACGAGCTGGTAAAGCTCATAGCGGACATAAAGGCCCTAGTGCCGCCCTGGGCGAGGATACAGCGCATCCAACGTGACATACCGGCTACCGTCATAGAGGCCGGGCCCAAGAAGGGCAACCTCAGGGAGCTCGTCCAGGCCTACATGAGGGCCAGGGGCCTACGCTGCCGCTGCATAAGGTGCCGTGAGGTTGGCCACAAGATGCTGAAGGAAGGCATCGTGCCCGACCCGGGCGACGTGGAGCTCGTGGATCGCCGGGAGGAAGCTTCCGGGGGCGTGGACATTTTCCTCTCCTTCGAGGACATAAGGCACGACATCCTCATAGGATACGTGAGGGTCAGGATGCCGTCCGAGATGGCCCACAGGCCAGAGGTCAGGGCCGTCCCATCGGCCATCATAAGGGAGCTGCACGTCTACGGCCCCATGGTGCCCGTCGGCTCCAGGAGGCCAAATGGATGGCAGCACAGGGGCTACGGGGCCAAGCTGATCGCCGAGGCGGAGAGGGTAGCCAAAGAGGAATATGACGTGAAGAAAATGCTCATACTCAGCGGCCTCGGCGTCAAGCGTTATTATGCCAGGTTTGGCTACAGGCCCGAAGGGCCCTACGTCTCTAAGCCCTTAAGGCCCTGACGTGCCGGGAAAAGTTAAAAAACCTATCCTGAGGGCCCCTAACGGGAGGGGCCATGGGGTCGAGGCTCAAGGAGCTGATACCTAAGCCGAGGAGCAAGTTCCTGCGTGTCAGGTGCCCTAAGTGCGGGAACGAGCAAATAGTGTTCAGCCACGCCACCACCCGTGTCAAGTGCTTCGTCTGCGGGACGCAGCTGACCGAGCCGAGGGGGGGCAAGGCCAAGATACTGGGCGTGGTGGTCGAGGAGCTCGAGTGACGCCCGGTCCCGACGGGCCTTAATATGGGTCCCCGCTGGCGTGATCAGGAGGTGGGTGCGTGAGGGAGAAGCGTGAATGGCCCAAGGTCGGGGAACTGGTCATAGCCACCGTCCACCGCATAACTGACTACGGCGCCTACGTCCTCCTGGACGAGTATGGGAATAAGGAGGGCCTCCTCCACATATCCGAGATATCCTCGAGCTGGGTGAGGAACATAAGGGATTGGGTCCGGGAAGGCCAGAAGGTGGTCCTGAAGGTCATAAGGGTGAACCCGAGGAAGGGCCACATAGACCTGTCGCTGAGGCGTGTGAGCGATTTCGAGAAGAAGAGGAAGTTCCTTGAGTGGAAGAGGTCGAGGAGGGCCAGGAGCATCCTCGCCACGGCGGCCAACAGGTTGAACATAAGGGCCGAGGAAGTCATAGAAGCCGTCTGGGACAAGCTGGAGCGGGAGTTCGGTGAGGTCCTGGCTGGCCTAGAGGCCGTGGCCGAGGAAGGGCCTGGTCTCCTGCTCGAGCTCGGCGTGCCAGAGTACATAGCGAAGGCCGTGGCCGAGGTGGCCAGCGAGAGGATGAGGAAGAAGGAGGTGAAGATAGCTGGCGTGCTGACCTTGACATCCCTGGCCCCGGACGGCGTGAACCGCATCAAGAAGGCCCTCCTGGAGGCCGAGGCTGCCTGCCCGAGCCCCGCCAAGGCCAGCATATACGCCATAGGGGCCCCGAGGTATAGGGTCGAAGTAGTGGCCGATGACTACAAGACGGCCGAGAAGGCCCTCAGGGCCGTGGCCGAGAAGGCCCTCGAGGTCATAAGGGAGCTTGGGGGCGAGGGCTCCTTTGAGAGGGAGGAGAAGTGAGGTGGCTGATGCGTAAGTGCGTCAACTGCGGCCGCTACACGCTCAGGCAGGACAAGTGCCCGGTCTGCGGCTCGGAGGTCAGGGTGCCACACCCGCCCAGGTTCTCGCCCGAGGACAAGTATGTGAAATACAGGATAAAGGCCAAGGAGGCCTCCCGAGGCCAGGGTTAAAGTTAAATGCCCCTCCCGAGGGCCCTCTAGAGGCCATGGAGCTGAAGCACGTGACGTATCGGTATAACCCGCTCTTGGAGAGGAAGGAGGTCTACTTCGAGATAGATCACTCCGACGTGGGCTCGACGCCCAAGAGGACCGATGTCAGGAAGATGTTGGCCGAGCACTTCGGCGTCGAGGTCGAGAAGGTCATCGTGAGGAAGATAGAGACCATGACGGGGACCATGGTGGCCCGTGGGGAAGCCCACATATATGATAGCGTCGAGATGGCCATGTTCGTGGAACCAGATTACATACTTAAGAGGAACCAGGTAATCACGGAAGAAAGCGGGAAGGCCGGAGGGGCCTCAGAGGGGTGATCCAGGTGCCCCCGAGGGAGAAGGGAGTCTGGACCTACTACGAGATAAAGGACGGCAAGCTCATTAGGAAGCTGCCCTTCTGCGAGCGCTGTGGCCCTGGCGTCTTCATGGCCGACCATGGGGACAGGTGGCAGTGCGGGAAGTGCGGTCTGACGAAGTATAAGACGGAGCCCGGGGCCGGAGGGAAGAAAGGCGGTGGGAAATGAGGAAATCATATGCCTGGGCATAGAATCTACGGCCGATGACTTCTCCGTGGGCATAGTCAGCTCTGACGGGCGCATAATGGCCAACATCATATATGCCTTCGTATCGCCCGAGGGGGGCATACACCCCAGGGAGGCAGCAAGGCACCACTCCGAGGT
>CAZVRS010000029.1:0-8200 GCA_964630115.1 uncultured Candidatus Bathyarchaeia archaeon
GACCAAGGGGCCTTTTGACGTGGTGAACATAACGGGCCTCGTGAAAGCCGTGGTGGACCGCTCCGGCATAAGGAACGGCCTAGTCCACGTCTTCTCGCCCCACACGACGGTGGCCTTCGCCCTCACGGAGGACGAGGAAGGCCTGAGGGAGGACATGAGGGACGTGCTGAGGCGCCTCGTGCCACCAGAGGGGCCGTATAGGCACCCGATAAACGCACACTCGCACATCATATCCATGCTCCTGGCCCCCGACAGGACCATACCGCTCGTTGAAGGCCGCCTGGCCCTCGGGACCTGGCAATCCCTGCTCCTCGTAGAGGCCGACACGCACGGCAGGGAGAGGCGTGTCGTGGTCCAGGTGATGGGCGAGTAGGGGGCCGTGCGGCCGTGGCCATCTTGCTCGTGAACAACTACATACGCAAGGCCGAGGAGAAGATAAGGAGGTGTAAGGAAGTCCTGGAGGCCCTCTCGGGCTCGGAGGTCATAGTCGAGCGTTTCCACAGGATAGGGCCCGGCTACAAGCCGGACAAGCCCATAGAGGCCGTGGTCCTCTCTGGCTCTGAGGCCTGCCTCAGCAGGCCCGAGGATAGGGCCTTCTTCGAGGGCGAGATTGAGTTCGTCAGACGTGTTAAAGTCCCCTTGTTGGGCATCTGCTTCGGCCACCAGCTCATAGGCCTGGCCTTCGGCGCCGAGGTCATACGGGGCCCGGAGAGGACTGAGCCCAAGGAAGTCGTGGTAGAGGTCCCGGACCACATATTCGCCTCCTGGGAACCGGGCGACAAGCTCTTCGTGGCCGAGCGGCACAGGGACGAGCTGGCCCAGCTCCCGCCCGGCTTCGTGAGGCTCGCCACGTCGGAGCAGTGCCGTATAGAGGCCATGGCTCACCTCCGCAGGCCCATATTCGGCGTCCAGTTCCACCCAGAGAGGAGGCCCGAGGCCTGGATGGAGGAGTGGGACGGCCTCAAGGTTCTGGCCAATTTCATCCAGCTCTCCCGCACCACAAGCCCATGACCAGAGCCCTTATGAGCTGGCCGCACGGAAGCCCGTCGGGTTGAAGGCAGAAGGCAAGAAGAGGCGCAGGATGAGCTGGGACGAATACTTCATGAGGATGGCCCACCTCGTGGCCAAGCGCTCGACCTGCTTGAGGCGGCAGGTCGGGGCCGTCCTGGTGAAGGACAACAGGGTCCTTGCCACGGGGTATAATGGTGCTCCAAAGGGCCTGCCGCACTGCACGGACATAGGCCGCTGCCTGAGGGAGGAGCTGGGCGTCCCATCTGGCCAGAGGCACGAGCTATGTAGGGGCCTCCATGCAGAGCAGAACTGCCTCATCCAGGCGGCCGTCTTCGGCGTGAGCACGAGGGGGGCCACGCTCTACACGACCACCTTCCCGTGCGTCATATGTGCCAAGATGCTGATAAATGCCGAGGTGGCCGAGGTAGTATATGATGCCGATTACGAGGACCCCCTGGCCAAGGAGCTGCTCCAACAGGCAGGCATAAAGCTGAGGAAGTTCCACGTCGAGGGAGATGACGAGTAGGGGCCGGGCCTTGAGGCTGGTCGACGCCCACTGCCACTTAGAGGACGAGGCCTTCGACCAAGACAGGGAGGAGGTCATACGGAGGGCCCTGGAGGCCGGCGTGGTGGCCATGCTGACCTCCAGCTTGGACCACGAGGACGCCCTTAAGGCCCTTAAGATAGCGAGGGAGCACAAGGGCACCGTCTTCCTGTGCGTGGGCTTCGACCCGACCATAGATGACGAAGAGGAGCTAGAGGCCGTCATGCAGTTGGCCCGTGAGCTGGCCGAGAAGGGCGAGGTGGTGGCCATAGGGGAGGTGGGCCTGGATTACTATTGGGTCAGGTCCGAGGAAGCCAGGTCGAGGCAGGTCGCTAGGTTCAAGGGGTGGATAAGGCTGGCCGAGGAACTGGGCCTCCCGCTGGTGGTCCACTCCAGGAGCGCTGGCAAGTATGCCATACAGGCCCTCTTGGAAGAAGGCTACGATAGGGTGCTCATGCATGCCTTCGACGGCCGTGTGGGCTGGGCCCTGAAGGGCGTCCGGGAAGGCGGCTTCTACTTCTCCATACCGACCTCCGTGGTCAGGTCCCAGCAGAAGAGGAAGCTGGCCAAGGCCGTCCCGCTCGAGAACCTCATGGTCGAGACGGACTCGCCCGTCTTGGGGCCCGAGAGAGGAATCCGTAATGAACCGGCAAACCTCCCGTTGGCCGTGGAGGCCATAGCTTCCATAAAGGGCCTGGCGGTCGAGGAGGTGGTCGAGGCCACGTATCGGAACGCCGTAGAGTTCTTCGGGCTGAGGGGCCTGCCTTGAGGCCCGAGGAAAAGCTCAGGGAGGCCGTCGCAAGGCTAAGGGCCCTATACGGCCGTTTGGAGCCGCCCGGAGACACCAGCGACCCTTTCAAGGTCCTGGTGAGGACCATACTGTCCCAGAACACGAGCTACAAGAACGAGCTCAAGGCCTACAGGGCCCTTGAGGAACGCTTGGGCGTTGAGCCCGAGAAGCTGGCCCGTGCTGACGTAGCGCTCATAGCGGAGTGCATAAGGCCTGCTGGCCAACACAGGCAGAGGGCCATAAGGATAAGGCAGGTCGCCGAGGCCGTGTTGGAGCGTTATGGAGGCGACTTATGGGCCTTACTGAAATCCGAGCCCCTGGAGGCCGTCAGGAAGGAACTCATGAGCCTGCCCGGCGTTGGCCGTAAGACGGCCGATATAGTCCTGTTGTTCTGCGCCAGGAGGCCCGTCTTCCCCGTGGACAGGCACATAAAACGCATATTCCTCAGGCTCGGCCTGATCGAGCGTGAGGACTACGAGGCAGCAAGGGCCTTGGCCGAGGAGGCCCTCGAGCCAGGCGATTACCTGTTCGCCCACCTGGCCTTCATAAGGCTCGGCAGGGAGGTCTGCCGGGCCAGGAGGCCCTCCTGCCCGAGGTGCCCCCTGTCCGACCTGTGCGATCGTGCGGCCTCAGGCGAACATGCCCTCGGGGGCCTTCCTCTCCGGGGCGGGAGGTAGCGGTATCTTGCCATACTTGGCCTCGTAGTCCCTGACGGCCCTGTTGAGCTGCTCGGCCAACATCTTGGCTGCCGAAGGGGGCAGCACGATCTCGACCACTACCTCACGCCTGACGGTTGGAGGTGCCCTCCCCATCATGGCTTCTTCGTCGAACTCCATGTCGTCCCTGTAGAAGCCGAGCCTGAAGTCATATGGGTTGTGGACGCCGTAGGCGCCCGTCACGTATATCCGCTTGAAGTCGGGCGATTTCTCGACTTTTATCTTGGCCCTGCCCATCTTGAAGGCCATCTCTTCTCCCACATGCCGGGGCCTCCCTCCTTAAAAGGGAGAGGGCAAATGCCTTTAGGCTACGAGGCCCAGTTGGGGCGGTGACGGGGATGGAGGGCGGATCTGGCCAGCCGGGCAGGCTGACCCTTAAGTGGCTCAACGACTACGCCTGCGTGCTGCTGGAGATGCCGGGCGCCACGCTAGTCGTGGACCCGGTGGACGTCAGGCCAGCTGACGTGGGCAAGGTAGACGCCATACTGATAACTCATGAGCACTACGACCACTTGGACACGGGCCTCGTTTCCTCCATACAGTCCAAGACGGGCTGCCTCGTCATAGCTGACCCGACTTCCTCGAGCCTGCTGTCCAGGTTCGTCCCAGGGGACAAGCTCGTGGCCGTCGAGCCGGGCTCGCAGATAAGCGTGGGAGAGGCCAAGATATACGTGGAGGAATGCAACCACCCGCCCGCCAGCACGCCCGTGACGTTCCTCATAGAATGCGGTGGCCTGAAGGTCTACCACACGGCCGATAGCCTGCCCTTCGACCGAATGGCCGAGATAGGGGCCACGCACAAGCCCGACATAACGTTCTGCACGGTCGGCATCGCCCCCGGGACGTCCCCGAGGACAGGCGTCGAGATAGCCAAGCTGGTCAAGCCCAAGGTGGCCATCCCATACCACACGAAGAAGAAGGCCGACCTAGAGGCTTTCGCAAGGCTCCTGGCCCAGGAGGCCCCTGACGTTAGGTGCGTCGTCCTGGAGAAGGGCCAGGAGTTCAGCTATCCCTGAGGTGTAGGTCTTGGAGAGGGCCGAGCTGGTGGAAGAGGCCTGCAAGCTCTTGGCAAGGATAGGGGCCGTGAAGTTCGGCGTCTTCAAGCTCACGAGCGGGAAGACCAGCCCATACTACATAGACCTGAGGCTGATCCCCAGCTTCCCAGGCGCCTTCAAGTTCATCCGGGACGTATACGTCGGCATGCTCGAGGAAGAGCTGGGCCTGGATGCCTTCGACAGGATAGCTGGCGTCCCCACGTCCGGCATACCTTTTGCTGCCGTGGTGGCCTTCAGCCTCGATAAGCCCTTCCTATACGTCAGGAAGGAGGTCAAGAAGCACGGCCGTGAGAGGAGGGTCGAGGGCATCTTGAGGCCGGGCGATAGGGTGGTCCTCTTAGATGACCTGATAACGACGGGGAAGACCTTGTCGGAGGCCGCCAAGGCCATAAGGCTGGAGGGGGGCGTGGTAGAACACGCCTTCGTCTTGATAGACAGGGAGGAAGGTGGCCGTGAGGCCCTATCGGAAGCTGGAGTCAAGCTGCACGCCTTCATGACCGTCAGGGAACTCGCAAAGGTGCTCTTCGAGATGGGTGCCATAGAGGAAGAACAATACGAGCTCATATTACGCCAGGTGGGAAGCCGCTAGTCTTTTCAGGCCCGTCCTCAGGGGCCGCCGGAGGCCGCAGAATGGGCCTTAGTAGGGCGGGCTCGGCCGAGAGGAAGAAGACGGTAGCCTTAGCAGCGTCCGTCATGCTCGGTGCCCTCGCCCTGGCCATAGACTATACCATGAAGTTCACGGGCGCCAAGGACATCATCAGCACGCCCTGGAGGCTCGCCTTCCCCCAGCTGGCCTTCCTCAAGTTCGACCTAGATGGCATCCCCCTCTTCTGCGCCATGTCCTTCTTCGGCCTCACGGCCGGAGGGATAGCATCAGCCATCCTGGGGCTCGGCATATTCGCCAGGGCACCCCACCTCTTCGGCCTAGTTGGAGGGTCCATGAAGGCCCTGGCCGAGTTCTCCACGTCAGCTGGCGCCTACATGGGCCTCAGGGCCCGGAGGACGGGGCCGTCTTGGGCTTCCTGCATCCTCTCGGCCCTATTGGCCAGGGTGTTGGTCATGATGGGGGCCAACATGCTGGTCCTCCCGCTCGTCTACCAGGTCCCGGTGGGCGTGGCCCTGGGCCTGCTGCCCCTGATAGCCTTCTTCAACGTGATCCAGGGCTCCATAACGGCCATCCTGGGCTTGTCGGTTGCCCAGGCGGTAGCCAAGAGGGCCTACCACGTCCTGCCCGAGGACGCACCCCTCTTGGCCGCCCTCGGGAAGCCCCCAGCTTGATTTTTATCCCACGCCTGCGACCACCCGGAGGTGCCCGGATTGGCCGTGAGGTATTTCAAGAAGGGCATAAGGGCCCTCGGGATAGCAGAGTGCTTCAGGAAGGGGGAGAGCAGGAAATCCGTTTTAGCTGGCGTGGTCATGAGGGCCGATCTGCTCTTAGATGGCTTTTCCTTCTCCACGGCGACCGTCGGGGGCCTTGATGCCACGGAAGCCGTCCTGAGGCTCTACGAGCGGCTGAGGCGCAAGGACGTGAACATCATCATGTTGAACGGCTGCGTGATAAGCTGGTATAACGTCATAGACCTCAACGAGGTTCACGGGAGGACGGGCAAGCCCCTCATATGCGTGACCTACGAGCCCTCCCCAGGCCTCGAGAAGTATTTCAAGGAGTATTTCCCGGAGGATTGGGCCGAGAGGCTGGCCATCTACGAGCGGAACGGGCCCAGGAAGGCCATAAGGCTGAGGACGGGCCATGAGGTCTTCATAAGGGCCATAGGGCTCGACGAAGAAGAAGCCAAGAAGGTGTTGGATAAGTTCACGCTGCACGGCTCTATCCCGGAGCCCCTGAGGCTGGCGAGGTTGCTGGCGAGGGCCGTCTTGACCAGCATCAACGAGTTCTCTGGAGCTTCAGCCCCCGCCTGAGCCTTCACCTAGGTCCTTAACGGCTATCACGGTGCCGCACACGTGGCACCTGTAGAAGCTCGTGCTCATGTCGAAGGAACGGCCTATGTAATCGGATGGCGTTATCCTCGCACCGCACGCATGGCACTTCAACTTAATCCTCGCCAATACCCCGCCTCCTATGCCCGATTAAAGGGCAGTTAAATACCTTATAAGCCATTTTAACTCGGAGAGGTCAAAATCCTCGGGCGATGGAAGGGGGCGTTTAAATAGGCGCCTTTACATCCTGAGCATTTCCCTGACCTTCCGAACCAATATCTTAGCTATGTCCATGCCCGTGGCTTCCTGAAGCCCCTTCCAATTCGGGGCTCCGTTGACCTCTAATGCTATGAAGGACCCTTCTGCCTCAAGCACATCTATTGCAGCGTAGATCAGCCTGAGCTCCCTAGCTGTCCTTATGCATAGGTCCTCAAGCTCGTCTGGAACCCTTACCTTCCTCATCTTGGCCCCCAGGGCCACGTTCCTCTTCCAGAGGCCCCTGCCGGCCGGGATGACCTTCTCAACGCACGCTACTACCTCCCTCCCGATCAAGAAGGCCCTCAGCTCTCTCTCCACGTTCCTGACGAACTCCTGGACGTGGAGGGGGCACCCCTGGCTCTCTAAGAACCTGAAGGCGTTGAAGGCCAAGTCCGGGTCGTCGAAGAGAATGGAGCCGAAGCCCAGGGAGCCCGTGATGGGCTTGAAGACGAACTCCCCCATCCTCCTGCAGAATGAGTAGGCCGTGAAGGAGGACTCGGTCAAGTAGGTGGCTGGAACGGAGAAGCCAGCCCTCCTCAAGGCCATGAGGACGGAGAACTTGTCCCTTACGGCCTCTAGGACGGAGATGGGGTTCACGTTGAAGCACCCGGAGGCCTCAAGGGCCCTCAGGATGGCCTTCCTGGCCACCAGTTGGTCGTGGTTACCCGGCCCTAGGGACCTTATGAAGCAGATGTCCGGGACAGCTAGCTCGCTACTCCCGTGCCAGAACCTCAGGCCATCGGGCCCTATGTAGGCCGAGAGGTCGCAGGCCCTCACGATGCGTGTAGGCCCTATCAGGTCCCTGCAGGCTTCGTAGAGCTTCCTGTCGTTCCAATCGGGCCCCCTGCCACATACCACCAGGGCCCTCAAGGTCCCACAGGCCCGTGGAATGGGAAGGTATTTAAGGGCCTCCCGGCACGGCCAGGGCGGCCATGGTGCTCTTGGGCTACGTGGTGAACTTCAGGATAGGGCCCAAGAGCCAGAACCCGAAGGAATGCATACTCTACTTCCCCGGCTACGACGATCACTCAAAGGCCTCGAGGCTGATAGGCCGCAAGGTGGCCTGGCCCGTGGGGGAGAGGACGCACAGGGGCGTCATAGTGGCCACGCACGGCAAGAGGGGCCACGTCAGGGCCAGGTTCAGGAGGGGCCTCCCGGGCCACGCCCTAGGCACCATGGTCGAGATAATAGGGTAATGCGGGGCCTGCCCCGATCGGTTAGTTTTAAATTGCTTCTCTCCTCCTTTGGGTGGTGTAGTGAGGTAGGTATGGTGGATGCCTGAGTGGATTACCGTTATGCCCAGGAAGAGGGTCACTCCTAAAGGTCGTCTTGAGAACATGATATCGGTCATAAGAGCTGGAGAGAAAAGGCTCTTGATAAACCTCGGCAAGCACTTCGGGAGCCTCGTCAAAACGGATTATGTTGTGATCAAAATAAATCCCGAGGAACGCAAGATGCTCATCATCCCGAGCGATTATGAGGAGGGGAGGGTGTTTAAAGTGGTGAGGAGCAGGGGTGGGACGTATATTGCTTGCTTGGCAGCATTACGCACGTTGGGCGTGGGACCAGGTAGATATCCAGCCAGATGGGACGAACAAGAGGGCGGCATCTTGGTAGATTTCAGCGTGCCTGTCGAGCGGACCGCTGGGGCCGAGTTCAGGGCGAGACCCGAGGAGGAGAGAGCCTGGAAGCTGCTCCACGAGCCGGACGACTGGGGGGAGGGGACCGAGGATACGTCCATGAAGATAAATGAGCTCCTATACGGCCGTGGTGATCCCCCATGTCGGTCTTCATAGATACCGGCGTGTTCGTGGCAGCGAGGAACATGAGGGACATCAACCATAAGAGGGCCGTGGAGCTGCTTGAGAAAGCCATTAAAGGGGAATAC
>CAZVRS010000029.1:8300-9615 GCA_964630115.1 uncultured Candidatus Bathyarchaeia archaeon
ACAGTAGCCCTCGTCAGGACGGGGAGGCCGAATATAGCCGCCAGGACGGGGCAGCTCATATTAGTGATGCCAGGAATTCGCATGGTGTTCGTGGACGAGGAGCTCTTTAAGGATGCTTGGGCGAGGTTCATGAGGCTGGCCGCTAAAGGGCTCAGCTTCACGGATTGTGTTACGCTAGCCGTAATGGACAGGTATAAAATCGATTACCTGTTGAGCTTCGATAAGGGGTTCGATGGTCTCGTGAGGAGGATATGTTAGCGGCTTACTACTAAGCGGTCGCCATTATTTCCATGAGCACCTCACGAAACACAGCCGCTTCCACAAGTATACCATTTTTTGGCATGCGTTCTCACTAGTCAACTAATGGCGGGAGAGTCATAAAAAAGCATCCTATTCGGGTATCGGCTCACTCCACAAATGTCAGCCAACTAATGTAGCGTTCGTCCTTGCCCCTCACGACCTCGAAGTATTTGGCCTGGAGCTTGCGTGTTATGGGGCCGGGCTTGCCATCGCCTATCTTCCGGCCATCTATCTCCACTATGGGCGTTATCTCGGCAGCCGTCCCCGTGAAGAAGCACTCGTCTGCCCCGTATATCTCGGCCCTGGATATGAAGCGTTCTACGACCTTGTAGCTCATGTCCTGGGCCAGCCTTATGACTGTGTCTCGGGTTATCCCGAGCAGTATGGAGGCCTCTGGCGGGGGCGTTATGAGGACGCCGTCCTTCACCATGAAGAAGTTCTCTCCCGTCCCCTCTGACACGTAGCCGTTTATATCAAGCATTATGGCTTCGTCATAGCCGCCCAGGACCGCCTCTATCTTGGCCAACTGGGAGTTCGTGTAGTGGCCACAGGTCTTGGCCATAGGGGGCAGGACATCGCTGCATATCCTCCTCCACGTCGAAACAACGACCCTGGCCCCCTCCTGCAGGGCCTTGCCGAGGTAGGCGCCCCACCTCCAGGCAGCTATGGCCACTCTGACGGGCGACTTAAGCGGGTTAACGCCCATCTCGCCGTAGCCACGGTAGACCAGGGGCCTTATGTAGCAGTCCCTGAGCCCGTTGGCCCTCACGACCTCCTTGCAGGCCTCCATGAGTTCTTCCTTCGTGTAGGGGATCTCCATCATGTAGACCTTGGCCGAGTAGAACAGCCTGTCTATGTGGTCCTCTAGCCTGAATATGGCTGGCCCACGGTCCGTGTCGTAGCACCTTATGCCCTCGAAGACGCCGCTCCCGTAGTGTATGACGTGGCTGAGTATGTGTATCTTCGCCTCGTGCCACGGGACGAGCTCCCCGTCCATCCAGATGTATTTGGCCTC
>CAZVRS010000030.1:0-9528 GCA_964630115.1 uncultured Candidatus Bathyarchaeia archaeon
GCTACATACGTGTGGTGGCCGACTATGGGGAAGAAGTAGTCATGAAGGTGGAGTAGATCGAGCTGGCTAAGGATATAAGGGAAGGCTAAAAACGTTGGTTGGTGTGGGTGTGGGCAAGGCGGGAGTTCAGACCTTTCGTGTGAAGGTCGGCTCTAAAGGCCAAGTGGTCATACCTAAGCCCCTCAGAGAGGCCTACGGCATAGAAGAGGGCAGGGAGATCCTAATGATCCCTGTGGAAGATGGCATATTGGTTAAGGCACTGCCCACAGGAAGCGGGAAGCTCAGAGGTCTCTTAGCTGACCTCAACGTTGACCTTAGGGAGTGCGAGGGCATTCTGGCTGAAGCTAAGACTACAGTATGGCGATAAATAGCCGAGGCCGTGAAACGAGCTTCAATGTTCCAGCTCTTCTATGTATCTGGCGTATTGTTCAGCCGTCATCAGGCCCTTGAGGTCCTCTTCAAGGGCCTCACGGCTCGCCGGCCTTATCTTGGCTATCCAACCCTGGCCGTATGGGTCTTGGTTCAATAGCTCCGGCTTGTCGAGCAGTTCCTCGTTGACCTCTACCACCTGGCCCGAGACGGGCGAGTATACCTCGCTCGTGGCCTTCACGCTGTCCACGCTGGCGAAGGCCTCCATCTGCCCTACCTCGGCCCCCACCTCGGGCAGCTCCACGTTCACGATCTCGTGCAGCTTCTTCTGGGCGTAATCCGTTATGCCCATGAGGACCGTCCCGTCGGGCAGGACCTTGGCCCACTCGTGCTCCCGTGTGTAGTATAGGCCCTCGGGAACCTCGTAATCGCCCACCTTCACGTCCCGGCCCTCCTCTTCCGGCCATATCTGGCTGGGTCGTAAAAAGGTGGCTCGACCACCAAGGCCCTGGCCCTGCGGGCCCTCAGGTCCACGAGGAGTTCCGTGCCCGGCTCGGACAGCTCGGGCCTGACGTAGGCCAGGGCTATCCCGCACTTAAGGAGGGGCGAGAAGGTGCCGCTCGTCACCCAGCCCACCTCACGCCCGCCCGCATCCAGGACCTTATGGCCATGCCTCGGGACGCCACGCTCCAACAGCCTGACGCATGCCAGGACCTTATCGGGCCCTTCCTCGGCCTCCTTCAGCAGGGCCTCACGCCCTATGAAATTGCCCTTGTCCAGATCAACGGCGAACGAGAGGCCAGCCTCGAAGGGCGTCGTGCCCTCGTCCATGTCGGCCCCGTAGAGCCTGTAGCCAGCCTCGAGCCTCAGCGTGTCCCTGGCCCCGAGCCCGCAGGGCCTTATGCCGAACTCACGACCGGCCTCCAGGATGGCATCCCATATCCTAAGGGCCTTCTCGGGCTCCTCGACATGGACATCCCATATGTATATCTCGAAGCCGTCTTCACCCGTGTAGCCCATCCTAGCCACCAAGACTTCAGCGCCAGATATGCGGGCATCGGTGAAGCTATGCCACTTAAGGCCCGATATGGGCTTATCACATAAGGGCTCGACGACATCTAGGGCCCTCGGGCCCTGGACAGCCATCATGGCCACATTATCCGATAGATCCTTTACAGCCACGTCCCGGCCCTCGGCGTGCTTGACGAGCCAGCTCAGGTCCTTGGACCTGTTGGCGGCGTTCACGACCAACAGGAACGCATCGCCCGACCTCCTGAGAACCACGACGTCATCTATTATGCCTCCCCGCTCGTTGCACATGAGGGAGTAAGCCGACCTGCCGGGCCTGAGGGCCCTCACGTCGCTCGTGAGGACGTAGTTCAAGAAGGCCTCGGCACCCGGCCCTTCGACGGCCACCCTGCCCATGTGGCTGACGTCGAAGACGCCCACGGCCTCACGGACAGCCATGTGCTCAGGTATTATGCCCTCATACCATATGGGCATCTCGAAGCCTGCGAACTCCCCCATCCTGGCCCTTCCCACGTGGAAAGAATAGAAGTGGGTCTTCCTCAGCCCGGGGGACAACTACCTGGACCTCCTGGGCCTCTTCAGGGGTATTATCTCGACCTTGACGGGCACCACGGAGAGCTTGTGCCCGCACTTGGGGCACCTCTCGTCCTCGAACATCTGTATTATCTCGTCCGGTGGCTTAAGGTCCTCTTCTTCCTCGAAGAGGACGTGCCCGCATTTAGAACAAACGACCTTCTGCGGCATGGGGACACCCGGGGTGGCTTGGCCATGGACCGTATAAGCCTTTTCACGTGCCGAACCCCGATCGGCAGGTGGGGCCCGTGATGAACCAGGCCATTAGGCCCTCGGTGGCCGAGATCACCCTCTCTGAGGCCCAAAAGGCGCCTTGAGGGGCTTTCCCGCCAGCTCGGGAGACCGTCGTCTCATCATCCTTCAGTGCCGCCTGGGTTCCCCGCACGGCTGGCCTCGGGGCCCCTTCAGGCCCATGAGGCCCGTTGGGCCCTATATCGGTTTCGGGCTCAGGGGCTGCGGCCCACGCTCACCCCTCACTGCAAGTCGAATTCCTCATCGCCCCATCAGCCGGATGGCTTATCAGCACCAGGCCTCAGGGGCACCGACGATTCATCACCAAAGGCCCTCATAAGCGGGCGTTTAAAAACGAACAGGCATGGAACCTCCGGCCCTTCTCGGTCTCCTGGCCGGCCTCCCGATCCTCAATCTCGCCTCCCTCACCGGCCTCCTGGCGGGCTCGGAGTTTTCCTCAAAGGCCCCGATGAGGACTTCCCCATCCATGTCCTTTAGCACGGGCAGGCCCAGCACGTGGAGCACGGTGGGAGCGATGTCGTAGAGGCAGGCGTCCACCCGGTGGCCTTCCCTCACGCCCGGCCCGTATATGGCCAAGAAGCCCTCGAGGGCCCTAAGGCTCATGTGCGTCCCCGTCTTGTATATCACGCCCTTGGCGGGCCTCACGTCCTCAAACCTATCGGTCAACCGGCTCTTTATCTCGTAGCCCGCCCTCGGGACCAGCACCAGGTCGGGGGCCTTGTGGAGCTCGGGTCCCCAGTATAGCTCGTCCTTCAGGTAGAAGCGCTCGAACACCCTCGTGCCTTCCTCGTCCCTGACCGCCATGAGGAACCCGATCAGCTCCCTCAGCTCCCGCTCAGGCCCATCGAAGTATATAGAGCCCAGGCCGGGCTGGATGCCCGAACGCCCGGCTTCCCCGTGGGTTGAGGAGGGCAGGCCTAACTTGCTCAAGGCCTTCTTAATGATGCCCGTCATCCTCAGCCTGCGGGCGGCACGGACCGCCAGGTTGTATAAGAGCCTCTTGGGCTCCTTCCGTGCCAGGAAATCGGAGATCAGGTTATCGAGGCCCACGAACCGGCGGAGGAGCTCGAAGCCGTGGTCGGACACGAATAAGAACACGGTGTCGTCCCCGAGCTCGGATAGGAGCTTCCCGAGAATGCCGTCCAAGGCCCTGTAGTAATCTATCAAGGCCTCACGCCCCCTTTGGTCATAAAACGGGCTTTCCCTGATGGCCCTACCGAAGAAGACGTGCTGGACCCTATCCAAGGTCGTGAAGACGACGAACAGGAAATCCCACTTGAGCTCCTCGGCCAGGCGCAGGACGGCTTCGGCCCTGGCCTCCGTCACCGACAGGCAATCCTTGAAGAACACGGCTTCCCTGACCCCCCTGTATCCCCCGTAGGGCAGGCGGACGTCTATCCTGTAGCCGAGTTCCTCCAGCTCGTCCTCCAGGCCCGGCGGGTATGTGGAAGGCTGGTCCCTCGGGCAGGGCGGTCCAGATACCATGGCTCCCCGGACCCTATAGGGCGGGTAGGTGAAGGGGACGTTGATGCACAGGGACCTCTTCCTGGCCAGGGCCAGCAGGTCCCATAGGGCAAGGCCCATGATGTTCCTGGAGGAATAGGGCCTGTGGGCCCTGTCGACGAACCCGAAGACCCCGTGCTTGCCCGGGTTAAGGCCCGTGGATATGGAGGCCCAGGCGACGGGCGACACGGGCGGGATGGTGGAGCGCAGGACGCCGGCTACGCCATGCCTCACGAGTTCCCTAAAGTTCCTGAGGCCCCCCTCGTCCATTATCGAGGAGATGAATTCGTAGGGAGCTCCGTCGAGGCCTATGACGGCCACCCTGACCATGAAGCTTCGCCACCGAGCCACGTTACCCGATAGCTCCATTTTTGCCTTTCCCGACGGGTCGGATACGGCCGCACTCATCATTACTCAGCCTATCGGGGTATCCCTCATCCCCGAGGGGTCGTGAGGACGCCGCTCTTAAAGGCTCGGGCCTATCCTGGCTCATCACCGATCAGGGTCCGCCCATCAGGGCCTCATAGCCCTCCGTTAGGGCCGTGGGAAGGGTCTTATTCAGCTTTAGCATGCCCTTCGGGGGTCAGAGTAGGCATATCTCATCAACTCCTCAGGGAAGTGGCCTTCTTCATCCCCAAGGACGGGCCCGCAGGGGCCGGGATAAGCATTAGAGGTCAGATATGGGCTGTTCATCACTCCTCAGGGTTCGGACTCCTCATCACCCCGCCGGAGGGCCTCAATTGGGCTCAGCTAGGCCTGCGTCCATTCATCCGGCCGTCATCGCTTAGGAGCGGTTCTTCACAGCCCGATAGCTGGCTCCGGGGGTGCCTTATGAGCCTTGCCCGGTCAGGACCCGGCCAGCTTCCTTATGGCCTTCAGGGCTGCCTCTACTTCCTTGGGCGTGTTGTAGTAGTGGAAGCTGGCCCTGACGGTCCCGCCGTAACGCTCGTAGGCGCCCAGCGCCCGGCAGGCCGGTATGGCGCAGTGGTGGCCGGCCCTGACCAAGATGGGCGGCTTGAACTCGCTGTCCAAGGCCATGGAGACATCGTGGCTGCTCCAGCCCCTTATGTTGAAGGAGACGACGCCGGCCTTTATGCTCATGTCCTCCTTCTCCCCGTAGACCTCCACGTTCGGTATGTCCAAAAGGCCCTCTATGAATTGCTCCGTGAGCTCTTCCTCACGCTTCCTTATGCGCTCAAGCCCTATTTCCTCGGCCACGTATTCTGCCGCCCGCCCGAGGCCGATCAGACATGCTATGCTAGGCGTCCCGGCCTCCCAGCGCTTGCAGGGGACGTCGTCACGCAGCTTGTAGTCGTGCGTGGTGACGTCCGCTATGGTGCCGCCCCCTATCTCCATGGGCTCCATGCGCTCTAGGAGCTCCCTCCTGACGTAGAGGCCGCCCGAGCCCTGGGGACCGAGCGGGCCCTTGTGGCCCGAGAAGGCGTAGGCATCGCAGCCTATGCGCTTGACATCAACCGGCATGTGACCTGGCCCCTGCGAGCCGTCGATCACGACCAAGCAATCTGGGTTGGCTTCCTTCGCAATCTTCACGAATTCCTCGACCGGGTGTATCACGCCCGTCACGTTGCTGACATGCTGGATGGCTAACACCTTGGTCCGCTCGTCAACGGCCTTCTCGACCTCGGAGGGCTCTATCTGGCCAGTCTCCCTGTTGAACGGGACGACCCTTATCTCGGCCCCAACGTGCCTGGCGAGCCTTATCCAGGGCATCATGTTGGAGTGGTGTTCAAGCTCGCTGAAGACTATGTTGTCCCCTCTCTCCCACTTCACTATCGGCTCCTGCTCCCGGAAAGCACCGCCCACTCGGTCCAGTAGTGGGTGCTCCAGGGCGTAAGCTACCATGCATATCGCTTCCGTGGTGTTCCTAGTGAATATGAACTCATCTGCCTCGCAGTTGAGGAGGAGCCTGGCCGCCTTGGCACGTGCCAGATCCCATTTCTCGTTCGCCAGGCTGGCTATTGAGTAGGCCCCCCTCTCGACGTTGGCGCAGTAATCGTAGAAGTATTCGAGCATGGCTTCCACGACGGGCTTCGGGACGGGCGTGGTGGCACAGTTGTCCAAGTATATGTATTTGGCCGTGAGGGGTATGTGGGCCCTCACCTGTTCTGGCGTGAGGGGCAAGACGTCAGCACCACCTCGACCTGGCCCCGGGCCTTATAAACGGGCCCCCGGGCTCCTCCTGCCCCGAAGCGCTTATGGCCCGGCGAGGCCCGTGGTCTTGGTGGAGCCATGAGCAACCCAGCGGAATACAGGGCCCTGCTGGAGCGTGCTTACGCACAGATGCCTGAGGGGCCGGTCCAGAGGACGGAGAGGCTCGAGATACCGGCGCCCAGGATAACCATAGCTGGCTCGAGGACCATATACCACAACTTCAAGGAGTTCTGCGAGACGGTGAACCGGAAGCCAGAGTTCTGCCTCAGGTTCTTCTCGAGGGAGCTGGCCACGGCGGGCTACTTCGATGGGACCAGGGCCATATTCCAGGGGGTCTTCGAGGAAGACACGATAAAGAGGCTCATAGAGATATTCCTCCGTGATTACGTCATATGCCCGGTGTGCAAGAGGCCCGACACGCACATAGTGAAGGAGAAGCGCATCATGTTCCTCATATGCGATGCCTGTGGCGCAAAATCGCCCGTCAGGCCCCTATGAGGGGGCAGCAGGGCCTTGGCTGCCGACAGGGAGCTGGCCCCCACGTCCGGCAAGGTCTACCTGAGCATAAAATACTCGGGCACCCAGGCCATAGTAGCCATATGCGATGAAGAGCTGCTCGGCAAGACGCTCCGGGACGGCCGCATAGTATTCCACATAAGCGAGGAGTTCTACGGGGGCCAGCTAATGGACGTGGACACGGCCCTGGAGATAGCGGCCCAATATTCTGTCGTGAACATGGTGGGCGAGAGGGTCGTGTCCAGGGCCATAGAGCTCGGCATGGTCCACAAGGCAGCCGTCATACGCATAAGCGGCGTGCCACACGCCATGATATTGAAGACCTGGCTCTAAGGCCGTTATCCCGGGTTTGGTCAGAGTAGCGGAGTTCATCACGGCCCAGCGGGCTCCGTGCTATGGCCCTTCATCACGCCGACCGTAGGTCGCCCCAGGGGATAAATAGCTTGCCCGGCCCGTGGGGCCGGTGATGGCCTTTGCTGTTCGTGGCCTTGCTCAGGCTCTACACTTCCTCGGCCGCCAGGGACCACGTCCCCATGCTGAAGCGCATAGTCAGCGTCGAGCCGCCGGAAGGGGTCAGGGTCGTAGGTGCCTTCTGCCTCCTGGGCTCCTACGACGGCCTCATACTGTTCGATGCGAGGGACATGGCTTCTGCCCGTGAGTTCCTGAACCGCATATTGGCCAGGGGCATCTACCGGGTGGACGTCATGGGCGCCATACCAATAGGCGAGCTGTGAAGCTTAATAAGGACGGGCTTCCCGCCCGGTTGGGCATGTCGCATAAGAGGGGCCGCAGGAGGGCCGTGGACAAGTGGAAGATGAAGCAGTGGTTCGTGGTCATGACGCCCCCCTACTTCGGCGAGAGAGAGCTGTTCGAGGTCCCGGCGGACGGCCCCGAGAAGCTCCTCAAGCGTGTCCTCGAAGCCACCTTATACGACGTGACGGGCGAGAACATAAGGCAGCAGGTCATAAAGATGTATTTCCAGATAGTTGCCGTGGAAGGCAACAGAGCTAAGACCATATTCAAGGGCCACGAATACTCACGTGATTTCCTCAGGAGCCTCGTGAGGCGCAGGACGAGCAAGGTAGATGGCATATTTGACGTCACCACGAAGGACGGCTACAAGATCCGTGTCTACCCGTGCGCCCTGACCCAGTATAGGATCAAGACGTCCCAGCAGAAGGCCATAAGGAAGATAATGAAGGAGATAGTGGAGCGGAAGGCCAGGGAGCTGAACTTCGGCCAGTTCGTCCAGGAGATGGTGTTGGGCAAGATGGCATCCGACATATACAACGAGGCGAAGAAGATAGCGCCCTTGAGGCACGTGGGCATAAGGAAGAGCAAGCTCCTATACGCACCCGAGCTGGCCCAGCTCGAGATATCCATAGAACACGCCATAAAGACGGCCGAGGAACTGGAGGCCGAAGCCGAGGAAAGAGCCGAGACAGCTCCCTCTGGCGAGGAAGAAGCCGAGGCCAAGGCCGAGGCCAGCTAGGGCCTCACGATTGGTTCAGATTAGGCCCGGAGGGGCCCGAGGGCCTTGCAGTTGATAATAAAGACACCGCTGGGCCTAGAACGCATAGTTGCCTCAAGGGCTGCCGAGCTGGTAGGAGGCCGTGTCGTGGCGAGGCCCAGGGGCTTCATGGGCCTAGTGGTCGTGGATGGGCTGGAGGACCCGGATAAGGCCGCCGAGCTCATAGAGAAGGCCCTGCCCGAGGCAGAATACGTCCTCAGGATACTTGCGACGGCCAGGGCCGACCTCGAGGAGATAGCTTCTTCAGCAGCCCGTGTGGCCAAGGAGCTCATAGGGCCGGATGAGACCTTCGCCGTCAGGACGACCAGGAGGGGCAGGCACGATTTCACGAGCATAGACGTGAACGTGAGGGTCGGCTCAGCCGTCCAAGAGGCCACGGGGGCCGACGTCAACTTGACGGAGCCGGACAAAATAGTATGGGTTGAATTCGTGGGGCCTGAGGTGGGCATAGCGATAACGCCCGGGAGGATCGTGTGGAAAAAGCACAGGCCCGGCAAGCCGGAGGTCCTGAAGCTCCTCAAGCGCATCTCTTTCGCACAGATGCCCTACTTAGGCGATGGGGCCAGGCTCATGGGCATAAGGATAGGGAGGGCTGCCCAGGCCTTCGAGCTGGGGGAACTCGTCATAACGCCCCACGAGCCGGTTGACGTGGGCCAGCTGAACGCCTTCCTCTCGGGCCTCCTAGAGGGGCGGGAGAGCAGGTTCAGAATACAGAAGAAGACGTATGCCAGGAAGGTCGAAAGGGTCCCCTTCAGGCTCCAGGACCTATACCAGTTCGTCCGTGATAGGATTGGGGAACCCATGATAGTGACGGACCCCACGGGCAAGACGGTCTCAGAGGCCGCTAAGGAGATAGAAGAAGCCTTCAAACAGGGCGGCCGGGTGAACATCCTCGCTGGGGCCAGGGAGGGCATCCCGAAGGGCGTCTTCAGGTTCGCCACGGTGGTCGTTGACCTCTGCCCGGGCCTCACGTTTGCGACCGAGCACACAATACCGGCCACGGTAGGCGCCCTTGTGGCGTGCCTGGAGGAGAGGGGCTTCCTCAAGTCCTGAACAGTGCTTATACGTGGCCGTCCCGCTGGCCCAGCGGTTGGTGGAGTAATGCCATACGGCTCGGTCCTGGACTTAATCGGGCGGACGCCCCTCGTCAAAACGGGCTTGTCGCCAAAGGAAAACGTCACCATATACGCCAAGCTGGAGTATTTCAACCCGACGGGCTCCCTGAAGGACAGGATAGCCCTCAAGATGATAGAGGATGCCGAGCGTGAGGGCCTGTTGACCAAGGACAAGATCATCGTGGAAGGCTCTTCAGGCAACACGGGCATATCGCTTGCGGCCGTCGGGAGACTCAAGGGCTACAAGGTCCTTATTTTCGTGCCCAGGAAGGCCACTAAGGAGAAAATAGGGCTCCTCAGGGCCTTGGGGGCCGAGGTCAGGTTTGCGGAATCAGAGGCCCATGCCGTCGAGCTGGCCCGTGAGCTGGCCTCGAAGGACCCGAGGTATGTCATGCTCGACCAGTTCAGGAACCGGTCGAACGTCATGGCCCACTACGAGGGGACGGCCAGGGAGATATGGGAGGACCT
>CAZVRS010000031.1:0-9327 GCA_964630115.1 uncultured Candidatus Bathyarchaeia archaeon
TCACGTAGTATTGCGAGACCTCGGGCAACCGCTCCTTGACCTCATCGGGCAGGCCAAGGAAGCCTTCTACCATGGCGTATAGGACCGTCAGGTCGTGGACGTGAGGGGGCCTCTTCCTCACAAGCCCTATTATGATGGCCTTGAGGGCCTTCTCTATGGCCTGGTGCGAGAAGAAGCAGGATATGGCGTAATCCCCGTCTGATAGGGCCTTCTCGGCCCTCCTCAGGTCAACTTCGGCTTCTTCAAGCCAATCGAGCGCCTCGGGCCTCAAGACCGTGCTCACCTGCGGGCGAACTCCTCCAGGCCTAGCTCGGCCAGCTTCTCGGGCTTGGGCCAGCCCGTTTCCGGGTCCCAGTTCCTCACCCGGTAATACTCGGCCAAGAGGGCCTCCAGGTCAGGGGCCTTGCCAGCTGCGCCACCGTCCGGCAGGGGCCTGAGCAGCAGCTCGGGCAGCCTGTCGTCGGCTGGCCTTAAGCCCATCCTGAGGTTGAATATGCGCTTCAGGTTGAATATGCGTTCGCCTGCCAGGGCCAGCTCACCGGACCTTATGTCCCAGCCCGTCACGGCCGATAGGAGTTCGGCTATCAGAGGCCCGTCTAGGTTAGCGAACTGGCACATGACCAAGGCGTTGTATATGGCCCTGAAGTCCTGGATCTTCGTCACGACCTCCATCCGGCTCGTCAGGTCGAACCTGTCGCCTGATGTTATGCCGAACCCCGGTAACTCTACGCCCATGTCTATCATATACATGTCGCCCTGGAGGTGGCAGGCCCCCCTGGGCGAAGTAGCGTAGCAAACGGCCATGCCGAAGAAGGCCCTCGGGTCGTGGAAGGGCACCTCCAGGCCCTTGACGTGGGCTGCTTCTCCCTCACGGCCGAAGGCACGTCCCATGTGCCGGACGCCCTCGGCCATGATGGCCCCGAGGCCCCTGCGGTCAGCTATGGCCTTAACGAGCTCCACGGCTGGCTCAGGGTCGCCCCATTTCAGCTCGAGGCCACCGGTATCAGATGGCCCTATGACGCCTTCCTCGAAGAGCTTATATGCGAAGCCTATGACGACGCCCGTGCTTATCACGTCGAGGCCGAGGGAATTGCAGAGGTAGTTTATGTGAGCTATGGCCTTCAGGTCGTCCACGAGCAAGTTGGAGCCGAAGGCTGCGAGGGCCTCATAGCCTGGACCGTCGGTTCTGGGCGTGGCGTATTTGCCCTCCTTGACCTCCACGATGCGGCCGCACCCTATCGGGCAGCCGAAGCAGGCCCTCCTGCCGACCAATATGGTCTCGGCCATGGTCATGCCGCTTATCCTGTCTGCTTCCTCGAAGCGACCCTTGGAGAAGTATTTGTTCGGCATGTCGCCGAGCTCCTGAGCGTAATCCACGTAGCCAGCCGTCCCGAACTCCCTGAATATGCTCGTCAGCATGGATTCCTCTATGGCCTCACGGGCCTTCTTGACGGCTTCCTCAAGGCCCTCTTGGTCGGCCACGGGCACCTCTTCATCGCCCGAGACGGCCACGGCCTTCAGGCGCTTAGAGCCCATGATGGCCCCCATGCCCGTCCGGCCAGCTGCCCTACCGCCGTCGTTGAGGACGCAGGCGAAGCGGACCATCTTCTCGCCAGCCGGGCCTATGCAAGCCACGCTGACGTCAGGCCCGAGTTCACGGGAGAGGGCGCCCTGCGTCTCGAAGGTCGTCAGGCCCCAGAGCTCCCCCGCTGGCCTGAGCTCGGCTCGCCCGTCGTGGACGTATAGGTAGACCGGTTCCTCCGAACGGCCCATTATGACGAGGCCATCGAAGCCCGAGGACTTCATCCTCGGCCCGAAGTAGCCACCAGCATTTGACTCGCCCCATATGCCCGTCTGAGGCGATTTGGAGCAGATAGTGTAGCGTCCGCAGCAAGGTGCCTTAGTGCCCGTCAAGGGGCCAGCCATGAACACCAGGACGTTCTCGGGCCCCAGGGGGTCGGTATCCGGCCCCACCATGTCCATGAGCAATCGGCAGGCCAGGCCGCTCCCGCCTATGAAGGCCCTGGCATACCCTTTGGGCGTTTCCTCCGTCCATATCTTGCCCTTGCTCAGGTCAACATAGAGGAGCTTGCCCATGTAGCCGCCCGGCAAGGCTGCCACGCCCCTGCCTCAGAAATCAACCTTCTTGCCCTCGTAAGCGTATTCGAATAAGCGGGCGTAGTCCTCCCTGCTAGGCTCCCTCGGGCTGGCCACGGTGCCCGTGGACTCCATGGCCCTGTCCACCAGCCTCTCCAGCTCGGCTTCGTAATCGGCCTTGCTTATGCCCAGGTCGGCTACCTTGAGCGGCTCCCCCACCTTCCTCAATAGGTCCCTGACGGCTTTAACCAGCCTGGCGGTCAGCTCCTCCGGGCTGCCGGGCCCGAGCCCCAGGGCCTCTGCCATCTCGGCATAACGGTCCGAGGCTGCACGGGCGTTGAACTCCATGGAGTAGGGCAGGAAGACGGCCACAGAACGGCCGTGTGGAACCTTGAAGATGGCGCCTAGCGCATGGCCCATGGCGTGGGCCACGCCTATCTGGGCGTTCCCAAAGGCCATGCCGGCCATGGTGGCTGCGTTGTGCAGCTTCTCACGGGCTTCCATGTCCTGGCCGTTCTCGTAGGCCCTGGGCAGATACTTGAATATGGTCCTTATGGCCCAGAGGGCCAGGGCGTCTGAGAAATCGTTGCGCCACTGGGATGTGTAGGCTTCTATGGCATGCGTTAGGGCATCTATGCCCGTGTCGGCCGTCAGGCATGGGGGCATGGAGGCCGGTAGGCTTGGGTCGAGGACCGTTACGTCAGCCACTACCTCCCTCGAGGCAAGCTCCATCTTGCGTTTCACCTCCTCGTCCGTTATGACTATGGCCCAGGTGACGTCAGCACCCGTCCCGCTGGTGGTAGGTATGTTCAGCAATCTGGCCTTCTTCCTCAGGCCGAGTTCCACGAGCGGGCTTATGTCCTCCAGGGCCACGTCGGGCCTCTCGTAGAGGGCAAAGACGGCCTTGGCCACATCCATGCAGCTCCCGCCGCCAAGCCCTATTATCCAATCTGGCCCGAAGGACCTGGCGACTTCAACGGCCTCCATGACGACCTTCTTCGAGGGCTCGGGCTCCACACGGTCGAAGACCTCGACCTCCAGGCCAGCCTTCTTAAGCTTCTCGACCACACGATCTAGGATGCCCAGGGACCTGATGACCTGGTCCGTTATGACGAGGGCCCTACGGCCCTTGAGCTCCTCTAGGTAATCTAAGGCCCCCTCGCCCGTGACTATGGTCCTGGGTAAGGTGATCTCCCACAGGGCAGCTCACCCCTCAAGAGCCCCTCCCGGCGGGAGCCCTTCAGATGAATTCCGTCGGGACCTTGCTGGCCGTCTTCACCAGCTCGGCAGCTGCCTTCGTGTATCGGAGTATCTTGGCCATGCTGCCCTTCAGCTTGAACTTCCGGGTCAACAGGCCCTTTATCGGGTCTATCTCGCCCCTTATCAGCTTCTTCCAGTTCGAATAAGGCCCCTCGAAGACGAAGGCGGCCTTCTTGGATTCCCTGTCCGGGACCATGTAGGCCTCACGGCACTTCCCGTGGTATAGGTCCACGTAGAAGACGTATTCACGGTCCAGGCCCTCGTCGGGCGTTACTATGAAGAGGAAATCGCCTTCCCAGTCCTTGGCGGCTTCCTCATATGCCTTGTTCTTGTTCAGCTCTTCCTTGAAGGCCTTTATCCACTCCTCGCTCGGGAACTTTACCATGATCTCCCCAGAGGGCCCTTAGGACGAGCATCATTTAAGATTTGCCGGAACCCGCCCGTGCTTATTAAGCTGTTATGCCAGGTCGAGCAGGGGAGGAGCTTGTCCCAGGGCCGTGGCGGTGCCCTGTGGGGCCTGGCTACCACCCCGACGCCAGAAGTCAGCATAGAGGCAGCCCTCAGGGAAGCCGTCCAGGGCCTTGCTTCCCTCCCGGGCGTCTTGTTCATCATGGTCGTGAGCGAAACGGGCTCTGAGTTCCTCAAGTGGTATAGGACGGGCCTCGACGAGAAGAGGATGGGCCTGAGCGGGCCAGATGTCCTAAGCGTTTTGAACTGCATGAGGCCGTTCCTCACGAAGGCTAAATCGGGCGCCTTCAAGAACGCCGTGATAAGGGCCGAGAACCACGTGATAGCCATACACCAGGCCGGCAAGGGGATCCTCTTGGTCTTGGCAGATAGCTCCGTGAACCTGGCCATGCTCTTAGTGGGCGCCCGGGAAGCAGCCAACAGGATAGCGGGCATGCTCGTCTAACCGAGGGGACTAGGGGGCAAGGGTTTCACGTTCTCGGGTAGTAAGTCAGGCCCGGGTGAAGAACTGCGTTAGACTTAAAAAGAGGGCGTGTGCTGACCTCTGATACTGAAAAGAGAGTAGGTGGTGGCATCGTGAGATCTGGAAAGCCATTAATACTGACAGGATCCCTCATTAAGAAGGTCGTGGACGTCGTCAAGGCCGTGGACGGCCTCTCCTTCGCCGCCCTCGTGGGCCCTTTGGCCAAGGGAGGCTTCAGCTATCAAGGCCTGAAGCTGGCCATCAAGATCAGGGACGGCACGGATAAGGAAGCCATCATGCGCTCCACGGCTGCAGAACTCGCATTCGCACTCGACATCCCCGAGGACCACGTGGACCTGCTGGACTTAGAAGGATCAAACCCGTATTTGAAGGAAGAAGTGATAAGGAACGGCATAATCCTGCTGGACCGAGAGGATTACAAGAACAAGCTCATGAGCGAGCTGAACGCATTCTACGAAGGCATCCTAGAGGAAGAAGGGGCCCTGGAGCTCCCCCGCCTATCCGAATTAAATACTGCCTTGCTCAGGAGGAAGCTAGACGTCGTAAGGTCTAAATCCAATTTCCTAGAGCGCTACGTCTTGAGGTTTGACGTAGACGTCATAAAGAGGTCCCCGACGTTGAGCAGGCTCCTGAAGGACAGCCTCAAGTCGGCAATAGAAGCGGCCGGCAGCATTTGCAGGTATGTGGTCTCCGCCGCTGGCATGGGCCCTGCGACGAGCTATTCCGAGGCCGTGTCCATCTGCGTGAGGGAAGGCGTCATAAAGCCTGAGGTGGGCGAGGCCCTGAAGAAGGCCATGAGGTTGAGGAACGTGATAGCACAAGGCCTGCTGATGAAGGACTACGTGAAAATTGATTACGATATGCTCTACGCTGAGGCAACTGCCTTGCTGAGGGTGCTGAGGAGCTTCGAAGAACAGGTTATCGAGTTCCTGAGGGAGCTCAGCCTCCAGAAGGCGACCGGAAGGCCCAGATTCCGCTGAACAGCCCTTGGAAAAATCAGTTCTCCTGTTCTCCCGTGGGGGAGAAAGGGCGGGTAAATCAGGCTTATTAGGCCCCCATCCGCCTGCCCCCGGGCGGTAGGGACGGGAGGAAGCGTGGGATGCTCATTAGGGAGGTGATTCTCGAGAACTTCATGAGCCACAAATACTCCCGAATACCCCTGGGGCCAGGGATAAACGTCATATGCGGCCCCAACGGGGCCGGGAAATCCAGCATACTGTTGGGCATATCGCTCGCCCTGGGCCAATCTCACACGGAGCGCTCCAGGCGCCTCAAGGACCTGATAAGGTGGGGTGAGGAATTCGCCCGCATAACGCTCATCTTGGATAACTCGCCCAGGAAGGGCCGTAGGCCCATACCGAGGGTGAAGAAGGACTACATAGTGCTCACGAGGGTCCTCAGGTCAGATGGCCGCTACTGGTTCGAGCTTGACGGGGCAGCCGCCACGAGGGAGGAAGTCAGGAGGCTCCTGGCGAGGCTGGGCGTTGACCCGGAGAACATGCTGATAATAATGCACCAAGGCATGGTGGAGCGCTTCGCAGCCCTCGGGCCCCAGGAGCGCCTCATCCTCATGGAGGAGGCAGCTGGCCTCGCCGACTTCAGGCGCAGGGTCCTGAGCGCCAGGAGGAAGCTTGAGAAAGCCCTGAGCGAGGAGAAGGCCATAAAGGAACTGTTGGAGAACGCCAAGCAAACGCTCGAATACTGGCGTGAGCAATACGAGCGCTACCAGGAGAAGAAGCAGCTTATCATGAGGAAGGGCTTCCTGGAGCGTGAGCTAGCTTGGGCCCGTGTTTCCGAGCTCGAGGAAGACATCGTAAGGATAGAAGGAAACCTAAAAGCCAAGACAGCCGAGCTATCGGAAACAGAATCCGAGCTTTCAGCCCTGGAGGAGCGTATAAAGGACCTCTCGGCCCGCCTATCGGGGCTGAGGGAGGAGATGATGAGGAAGATGGAAGAGGCCCTCTTGGAGAAGGCCCGCAGCGCCAAGGCAGAGCTGCTGCTGAAGTTATGTGCCAGCCCGGGGCTGGAGAGCGCACTCCTCAGGCAGGACATTCTCTCCGAGATAGGGCTTGACCCTGCTCTCTCAGCCGATCTGAGGACCAAGCTGACGAGGAAGCTCGAGGAATCAAGCGAAAAAGCCAAGAAGGCTTTTGAAAAAGCCCTAGAGCTGGAGGCAGAAGCGTTCGGTCTCACGGACAAGCTCGTGGAGACCAGGGTTAAGCATGAGGTCCTCGGGCTGAAGAGGGAACAGCTCCTCTCAGCCATAGACGACCTGAGGGCCGAGCTCAGGCTGAAGAAGGCCAAGCACAAGGACCTGATGTCCAAGGCCACGGCCCTGGGGCCCAGGGTCCCAGTCAGCAGGCCCGTGGAGGAGGTCAAGGAGGAGTTCAGGCACGTGGAAGGCCAGCTGCTGGCCTACAAGGACGTGACGGAGGAAGTAGAACGCATGTATGAGCGATACTCCGAGCTCTACCAGGAGCTGGCCGAGAAGGCCAGAAGGGCCAGGGAGAACAGGGAGAAAGCCATGGAGGAGGTCAGGAAGCGCATGGAAGCTTGGCGCTCCGTCGTGGGCAAGATGATCGATGAAGTAGACGCACGGTTCAGGGCCATACTCTCCAGGCTCCAGGGGGATGGGTCCGTATCCCTGGTGAATGCGGACGACATAGAGGAAGCCGGGATCGAGATAAAGGTGGGCTTCAGGGGGGCAAAACCCGTCCCCCTGGACGCCTACACGCAGAGCGGGGGCGAGAGGAGCGTGGCGACGGTGGCCTTCCTACTGGCCCTACAGCAGCACGTCAGATCGCCCTTCAGGGCCATAGACGAGTATGACGTGCACCTCGATCCCGTGAACAGGCAGAGGTTAGCCGAGGCCTTCTTGTCGACCGTGGAGGACTCGGGCGTCCAATACCTAGTCATAACGCCCGGCCCCCTGCCCTTCACCGGCCGTGACGTGCGCATACTGACCGTCCAGGCCGTCGAGGGAGAATCCGTGGTGAAGATCCTCAGGCCCTGAGACCCGTTAACGCCGTAATCTGGGGTGAGGATATCAAAGCGGAGTTCATAGAGCAGATGATCCTCCCTGGCTTGCTAAGGCTCTTGAGAAGAAGGTGGTGGACCGGCCGGGACTTACCTAAATCCATCTTTATCCCAGATGGATTTGCTTCTCAAAAATCCAGCGCTTCTGACCATTTTCTAAAGGGCTTAAGGGCTTCGGCTATAGTAAGAGGATCAGCTACGGAATGGTTCAGCGCTATCATCTTCTTCATCAATTACATCTCCACAGCCACACCCGCAATATATTAATCGACCGTAGCTCAGACGATCCGAACGAGATCAAAAAGGGGATAGATAGTTGTTTTTGACCAGCTAGACAGAGCAGAAGAACTGAAAAACCCGGAGGATCTTGAACGGGGAATATGGACTGAAACTGAGTATGAGTATGCTGTCGAGACAGGCATTAAAGAGGGGGATGAGGGACTTCGGCTACAACAGGCTCTTACCGTTAAATGTGCCGGAGAGTGTAGCTGACTTCATCAACGGGCGTGGCCCAAGGCTGGAGCACCTCATAGAGGTTGTGGGGAGCCAGGGGGCTCCTGACGCAAGTAATATCAATCACCCAGCACATTATTACTAGGGGCCCGCCTTGGCCGAAGAGCTGATGGAGGGGCCGATCTACCTGGCCAAGAAGCTCCACGAGATCAGGAGGTTTGATGAGAGGGCGAGGGAGCTTGGGCCTGAGGAGGTGAGGGAGAGAGCCAAGGAAAGGGCCAGGTCCTACGAGGGGCTCGGGCTGGCTGGCCTCATCCTAGATGTAGGTTGTGGCTACGGCCCCGACATGTTGGCTATATCCGGTCTCTGCTCCTGCGAGCTCGTGGGCTTCGATCTGTCGGTTGGGGCCGTGAGGCTGGCCAAAAAGGCCCTGGAGGGGCACCCAGCGTACCTTCTGGTGGCCGATGCCACACGCATGCCCTTCAGGGATGACATCTTTGATGTGGCCAACGTCAGCTACATGCTCCACCACCATCCCTGGCCCGCGGTCGGGCGCATAGTGTCCGAGCTGGCCAGGGTCCTGAGGCCCGGGGGGAAGTTGGTCGTGAGGGAGCCCTGCCCGCAGGACGAGCGTGAGGCCCTGGCGGGCGAGATCCTAGAGATCCTCCACGACCTCAGCGCCCTTAAGGACCTCGGAGGGGGCCTGCCCGATGCCCTGAGGGGGTTCCTCTACCTGCGCTCGGCCCTTTTCAAATTCGGCCACCTCTACCCGACGGCCCTCAAGCGCCTGCTCAAGTCCAGGGGCTTTGAGGTCGTTAAGCTTGAGCTTTGGGACAAGGAGAGGGACTTAAACGCCCTCTTGAAGCTGGCCGAGGAAAGGGCGAGGGATCTGGACCTCAACGAGGCCGATCGGGCCTTCATAGCGGCCCGGCTCAGGGACCTGAGGGAGAAGATGGCCCTGTTAGGTGCCAGGAAGACGAGGGAGAAACGGCTCTTCCTAGTGGCCGTGAAGAAGGGACGCTCTTAGGCGCCCACGGCCCTCCTGAGCGCCTCGGCCACCCTCCGGCAGCCCACCCTCGCTATGTAGGGCCCAAGCCTCGGCTCCCTCGGCATGCCCAGGAGGATCGTGTATAATAGAAGGCGGGGGGCTTGATCCCATGTGCCCTGGCCATCTCGAATATGGCGTTCTGCACCTCCTCGCCCGGCCTCTCCACGGACAGGAAATCTGCCAGGGCCAGGTAGGCCAGGAGGTTGTAGGGCACGTATACGCCCGTGGGCCGCTCGGTAGGCCTGAGGTGCCACACGTATTCATACAGGTCCCTGAGCTTCGCCATCTTGAACTCGTGCGGGGATGCTCGTTACGACTGAGTCATAAGACTGACTAATTAGAATATGGGTTAGTGCGACATATTCTTCGGATTTTACAGTTGATGTTAGTGAAGATGGCATGAAAAGGATACCACTGTGGGGGCTCTCAATCCTAGCTTGGCTAGAGCCCATTCCCTCAACGCCTCCGCCTCTGGGCTGGC